>CBDVEP010000089.1:0-12997 GCA_965373035.1 uncultured bacterium | reverse complement strand
AGTTCTCCTTCTCCGCCTTCTTTTTTTACAATCTCTATATAAATCTTCTCTATATTTTTTAAATCTAAATTATTATCTCCTCCCCACTTATGTTCCAACTCCTTAATTGGAATGATATTTTCATCCCAGTCTTTGGAAAATGTATTTATATCCATCTTAACACCAAAAATAGAACCATCTTTATCCTCAATTTTTACTTCTATTGTATTGAGACTACCTTCTGCTTTATATGTAAATTTCAAGTCTTTTATTTTTGTAAAATCAATATCAACAAATTTATAAACCTGGATCCATTTCCCTGTATTAAAATCATACTCCAGTAAAAGTGCTTTTCGGCCGTCTTCCTCAGTTAAATTTAATTTAGCCTTACACCCCCTATCAGGCAAAAGACGCCACTTTTTGATTTTTGAAAAATCATCAATAGGTTTAAACTTTCTTGCAATACCGGAATGTACAGAAAATAATATTATACAAATAATAATTAAAGCTTTCTTATTCATAATCTTCCTTTCTTTTTATTAAATTTTAAAATTCATAAGTTACACCAAAAATATGTGAAAATCCCAAATCAGCATGTTTATTTAAGGCATAATCAATTTTTAATTGACTTAAATTTAAAGAACCTCCAAAAGAATATCCTAAACCCTGGTTGTAAATTTTAATCAGCCCTGCTCGAAATTTGGCTTTTTGAGATTTAAAAGGAGAAACTTCAAATCCAAAGTGAAAATTTTTCCTCTCATAGGTGAGCTGATCAATATCAACACTTAAAATTAAAAAAGAAATAACTTTAGCTCCAACTCCTATCCTTAAATTGCTGTTTAATTCTTCTTTTAAATCTGTATCCCATTTTATAGTTGGATTATTTATATCCTGAAAAAGTATTCCTAAAAATATAAAATCATCATGATTATAATATAATGAAGTATCTATGGAATATCCCAGACCTTTTATTCTACCATAAAAAGCACCTAAAAACTTTAAAGCTATTCCTAAATTCAACCCATATATCACATTAGCACCATAGCAGGCACTTACAATATTCTCGCTAAATCCTTTAAGCATAAGGTCATCACTTACACCTGCTCTATACCATCCCAGAGCAAAAGTTCCTATCCCGCTGTAAGGAGCAGTAAAACCTAAAAAAGTATTTTTTATAAGTCCTTCAGAATACAAGTCATAATACATAAAAACAATCTGATTATATTTAACATTACCTAACCCTGCCTGATTATAATAAACAGCACTTGTATCATCTGCAACAGCTGTAAAAGCACCTCCCATTCCAAGGGCTTTAGCCCCTATACCAGCTACCTGAAAATTAGCAGAAAAACCAAAATTATAAAGGCTTAATAATAAGATTGTAAATATAACTATCGTTCTTAACATAAATACTCCTTATTTCAACACAGAAATAACACTCTTTATATCTTCTTCCTTGCCATCTGCGGCTTCAGCTTTAAATTTTATAATATATAAACCATTCTTTGATACTTTTTTTACATAATCTTTTCCATCCCATGTTAGGATTTTATCCTCCCCTGATTCTATGTAATTTTTTGAGCTTAATTTTTTAATTATGTTTCCTTTTAAATCATATATACCTAAAGTGATTTTTGCTTTTTCTGACAGTGTATAAATAAAACTAATAATATCCTCAACATTATCATTATCAGGAGAAAATGGATTTGGGGAAATTTTAAAATCTGTGATCAGCTTTCCTTTTGTATTAATATTAAAAACATAATCACCAATTTTTATATTATCAATTGCTGCATCACCCCATGTCCCTCCTTCTTTTACAACATCAAAATATATTTTTGTAATATTCTTTAATTTCAAATTACCATCAGTACCTGATGCTTCAAAAACTAAATCTTTAGTTAAATCTAACTGAACATTTTTCCATTTATCATCTGTATCAGTAAATTTATAAAAAACTTTTTTATACCGGGTACCATCACTATCCTCAAACTTTACTTCTAAATTATTTTCACTATGCTCTCCTTTAAAATCAAAACTAAACCCGCCAAATTCAAAAAGATTTAAAGCAAAATATCGTTCCATAACAATCCATGTACCATCATTAAAGGCATAATCAATTTTAGTTGCTTTACCTATTTCCGTATCAATAATGGAGACATCAATCTGTGGATTTACTGTTTTGCTGCTTGCTTCTTCAACTCCCCCTGCAGCTTTTATCCAGGGAGATCTTTCAAGAGCCTTATCCATAAGATCAATAGTTTCAACCAAACCAGGATTTTGTGCTGGAGAATAAAACTGAACATCGTCAATATATATGGTAATATCGCTTTGTCCTATAGAAGAATAATCTTTATGAACAAATGCTATGAGAATCTGGTATAAATTATATTTATCATAAGTACTGCCAAATTTATCTAAATCAATTTCAACCCACTGCCATGAAGTAGTAATTTCAACAGGCTGATCCATTTCCCCTAATATAACTACATCACCTATATAAGATGTATCTTGAAGTTTGATCCCTATTTTTTCTCCACCATCTTTTCCTTTAATACGAAATCGTAAAACAGTTTTATCAGAGATATCAAGTCCTGGTGGTTCTGCAGGGTCATTAGTCTGACACTTTGATATCCAGTAATACTCATCTGATGGCGAGACAGTAGCTTTTGTAAAATCTAATGTCAAATAATCATTTCCACTATTTAAAACACTTATAGTTTCATCTCCTTGTGGCTCACTTTTATAAGTAGTATTAGCAAATCCCAACTCATTCGTTGTATCACTTGTATCATCAAAATTATCCACAACAGTCGTAGCTTCCGTAACAAAACTGGTCTGATAAAGTCCAACAGTACCAATTGTATAAGTCCCGCTGCCGCTTTCATCCATATCTCCCTGGTTATTAAGCTCCAATTTCATAAAAGTTACTTTAGCTGGATTAATATAATTATTCAGAGAAGCTATAGAAACATTATACAGCTTAAAAGAACCAGCAGTTGGCTCCATAGAATTCCAGCAGGTTTCTACACTATCATCTGAAGTATCTTTAAATATCATTTTAAAGGTATTTTTACTACCTGATACTTTCATTTTCCATTGTATAACATCACCTGCAGTTAAATCAATGGTTTTAAACTCTTTGCTGATTTCTATAAAATCCTTGGTTTTCATATCATAATTAATATTTATTGCATTACCTTTAACTCCATTAATTAAACTTAAATCAACCTTAGATGCTCCATCATGGTCATTAACTTCCCATGCTGTTTTAGACTCCATACTATCAATAACCTTTTCAGCATATATATTAACTGCTATTATAATGCTTAAAAATCCTATGATAATTCTCTTCATCGTCTTTATCTCCAATTCTTAGAACTTTTATTTTAAAATAAAATCAGCCAGTTTAACTCCTTTATGTATATATCTATATCCCCATAAAAACTTTGCAGCAGGGGTATCATCTTCCTGGATATCTACATCATTGAGTCCAATACCAAGTCCAAAAATTTTATTTTTTTCAGGTGTAATGGTTATGGAATGCCATGGTATGGCTGCTTCAATAATATAATTCTCATTTCCCTCTACTTTTGATACAGCCTTTATATTAATTTTTTTATTTTTATGAAACCATTCCCATGTTTTAGCTTTATCTATCTCCTTTTGATCTGAAGGTGAAAATCCAAATTGAAAATTTTCTTCATTATGCCATATAAAGCCATTTGTAATAGGAGCAATATAAATCTCAATACAGTCATTCATCCAGATTCTTTCTCCATTTAAGTCAGAAATTATCTCATTGTCATTAATTTCAGCAGCTATATATAAAAACTGCTTATCCCATAAAAAAGAAAAAGTGCCATTTAAATCATCATTATCAGAAACATCCCCTTTTTCTTTGTTTTTCATATTTAAAATAATCTTATATTCCGAATCCACATCCCAATCATCTAAATCAGCATCTATTTCAATTTTTTCTTGTTTATGGTTAATGGGATATACTATATCTTCCCATAATCTTTTTTTAGAATAACTATATTCAGCAGCCATAAAAATCAGCAAAAGCATCATTAATATTTTAAAACTAATACTTTTCATTATTCCAAATCATCCTATTTATTATAGAAAATAATTTCCTTTATAGAATTAATTTTCCATCTATATTCTATATTAACACAAAATTTAAAAAAGTCAAGTACTTTTTTTTAAAAATTTTCCAACAGCCAGCTTTGTTAAAAATAATATTTATAAGAGGCTGACCAATTACTAAATTTATGTAATTAATTAATTATACATCACTTCAATTCATCTCTATCATATTTAATCGACCTTTTACTTTATTCCTGGATTTAATCGACCCCCTAATTTATAGTGACTTTAAATACCATTTCCTGATGTCCATCAGAATGATATAATATGGACCGAACCCATCGAATCCATCGAACTTTGTAAGGAGGAGAAGGTTCAGCATTTGTAAAATCAGTTGAATTATAACTCATATCAGGAGTCAAATTAGTTGACCATTGAATGGTCCACCCACTTGTATTTGAATAACTATTGGAAACATAAGAGGTAAATAAAGGGACATGATCTATCACAATAGTTTTTAATAATGCAGCTACACCTATATTGGAACAAAAAACAGTATATTTTAAGGTACTGCCTGGAATAGGCTGTGATGGGATACCTGATCTGGAAACAGTACATTCTTTTTTTATATTGATTAAAGGGCTGCCTATGGCAAAATCATTGGAGATTAATTTTTCAATAACTTCATCTGAAGCTGTTCGGGTCTCCATAACAAGCTGAAAATCAGTACCTGCTGTAATATTACTAATGCAAGAGACAATTAAATTCTCTGTTTCACCTGAAGTTGAAGATGTACCTGTGTCATCACGGGTAATAGTCAAACTCTGACCTGAAGGTGAAAAATTAAAACCACCTGGTGTTCCTCCCCAGCGGCTGGTTGTGGAAACATTGGTAACAGTAGAAAGATTAAAAGCTCCTGCTGGAAAATCTATAATAATCTTTCCATCAGTTGGAATTGCGCCATTTGAAACTGCAGTTGTCCATGCAATTGTATGAGGATGTGTACCAAGGGCATAATATTGTGGTACATCATAACCAGTACTCGCCCCCATACAGGTAGGAATAATATTAGATGATCCGGTACTAATACAGGGTGATTTATACCGGAGATAAAAATCTTCATTTCCCATAGATGTATCATGAAATAAAGGATCATTAGAAATACAACTTGCATCTAAAGTAACATTCACGTTTACTCCATCAGCAATACATGAATAAGATACAATTTGACCTGCAACTGTACTGTGTATTCCTGTGCCATTACTTAATGTAATATTATTACTTACAGCCTGGATGGTTGTTGTGTAAATCCCATAATTCTGGTGTCCAAAAATAGTATTATTTTTAACTGAAATGCCTGTTGAACCACTTAAATATAATCCATATCCAAAAAATCCTCCGCCATTATTATTTCTATAAATAATATTTTTAAAAATTTTTCCCGGGCTGCTGCTGGAAAAATAAATTCCATTTTTATTATTGTGAATAATATTTTCTGTAATAAGTGAATTATAACCTGAACTACTGGAATATATGCCATGACCAGAATTACTTTTAATAAAATTATTAAGTATTTGATTATTTGTACACAGAATACTTACTATTCCATAGTCAGTGCTTTTTCTAAATATATTATTATCTATTACATTCTGTTTACTTTCCCTCATATACAATCCATACCAATTCTGATAACAATCATTTTCAATTAATATATTATTCTTACAATTTGTAAGGTATATACCTGCTTTGCTATTTGCTGAATTATTATAACATTTATTACTTTTAATAACATTATCATTTGCTTTATATAGATAAATACCTGATGCATTGTTATTATCATAGCATTCATTATTAATAAGTGTGGATGAAGTCATATTTCTCCAACTATGATTCCAAGAATCAGCAACAATACCACCGTACTTGTTACTTGCACAAGTATTACTTATAATGAGAAGATTATAACATGGACCTGCTGCCCTTCCTTCAACTCTTATACCACCACCTTTTTGACTTTTATAGCATTTATTTTTTTTAATTGTTTCATTATAGGATCTCTCAGATATAATTAATAAACCCCATGAACCCCCGCTTCTGAAATAATTATACTCTATCAAATTATCATGAGAAATATTATGAACCCATAATCCCACCTCTGAAGCAGAACCAATAGTATTACTTCTTATTATATTATTATAACTATTGTCAATATCAATGTTTCTGCGATTTCCATAACATATATTATTGATATAGTAATTATCATGAACTGAAGTAATAAAAGGGTTGGAACTAATTCCAATTCCAGTAAGGGTTATATGATATGTAACAAGATTATCCCTGATGGTATTATATAAACTGGTATTTTCAACTGTAATACCATATATTCCATTTCTCTCAACAATATTTCCCTTAATAAGATTAGATTGACTTTGATTGATTACTATTCCCCAGCCATTGGCAGTTCTGTTATTGTATGAAATAGTATTAGTTAATATTAAAGAATGTTTTATATTATTTTCCAATCGTATTCCACCCCATTTATTTGAAATAATATGATTATTAGAAATAATAATATGTTTACTTCCTCCTTTTATTAAAACACCATAATATGGCTGAGCTTGTGAAGGTGTACATTTAAATCCTGTAATTTTTACACACTCTGTATTATTTAAAGTAAAACATCCATCAGAGGATGCATTGCCGCCTGTTCCTGTAATTAAGGATGTAGCATTACTTATACCAGCTCCCTGAAAAGTAATAAATCCATTTGATTTACCAGCATCAAAGGAAGTTATCCTCGCACACTCATTATAAATACCTGTATCAACATATATTATATCATTACTTCCCAGTGTATATGTGCTTATTAAATTTGTAATAGTAAGCTTTGGTTTAGCAGGTGACAAACCATTATATGAATCATTTCCATTAGTGGAACACCAAACATCATTATTAGTAAAGCCATCATTAACATAATAATTTGTATTTGATGAAAAAACATAATGATTAATAAAAAGTAAAGCAAGCAAATTCAATAAAATTATTTTTAATGTTTTCATACATTAACACTAATCCATTATAAAAAATTATTGGCATACCCATTACTGATTTTTTATTTATAAATTTAATGGAAATAAATTTTATTAAAAGAAATTATTTTCCATTATTTAATTATAATAAAAAAAATAAAAAAATCAAGTAATTTTTTTAAATATTTTCCTATAAAATAAAAAAAAGTAGAAATAAAAATTTATATTAATATTTTACATCTTATCCTAAATAAAAAAGGTTGATATATAACATGAAAAATTACAATTTAAAAGTTTCAAGAATCAATAATCCTGCATGGAGTTATTTTCAATTAAAAAAAATCATTATAATATTTCTTTTATTAATTTTACCATTAAATTTTACTCTACCTGCTAAAAAATTATCTGATAAAAAATTCATAAAAACAATTGCCAAAAAAACTTTTCTTTATTTCTGGAATACAGCTAATTCTAATAATGGTTTAATCCCGGACGCTACTAGTAATCCAAACTGCAGTAATGCTGTTGTTGGTTTTGGACTAGCTGCTATATGTATTGCACATCAGAATGGCTGGATTACTTATAAGAAAGCTTATGATAGGGCATTACAAACATTAAGAAATTTTGCCCAATATTCTAATAATCCCAGTAAAATACAGGTAGAACATGAACACGGGCATCATTACCACTGGGTAAACATTAAAACAGGCAAATGGATAAAAAAGGAGGGTATTTTTGCTTCAGATACTTCAGCTTTTATAGCTGGAGTTTTAACTGTTGGACAATATTTCAAAGGTACTGAAGTTGAAATGGTTGCCAATAGGATATATGAAAATGTTGACTGGACATGGTTTTTAAATAAAGATAGTAATTTTTTTTATGTAGGCTGGACACCTAAAGGTGGTCATGTGGGGCCATATCAGAAGACTGAGATGGGCACTCTTCCTCTTATTCTTGCAATATCTTCACCTACTCATCCAATACCAGTAGAAAGCTGGTTTAATCATGGTAATACATATTATAAAGCAACTTATAAGAAGTTTAATTATATAGGAGATGGAGCTGCTTATACACACCAGTGGCCATTTTGTTTTATGGATCCAAGACTTAAGAAAGATTATTTCCTTGATTATTTCCAGAATTTAAGAGAATTCTCTTTGGCAAGCAGGCAGTGGTGTATAGATAATAAACATGATGGATACCATAAAAATAACTGGGGATTAAATCCTTGTGTGGGGCCTGGCAAATATGGTGAATATGCTGCCCCTGTTATTCCAGGTGCTGCCATCCCCTATAATGGCAGGGATAATGATGGCACTGTTGCACCTACAGCAGCTATAAGTTTTATGCCTTTTACTCCTGTAGAATCTCTTGCTTATATGAAATATATATATAAAAAATATAATGATAAAATAATCGGAGAATATGGATTTAAAGACAGTTATAACGTAAAAACAAACTTCTGGTGCAAAAATTATCTTGGAATAGACCAGGGGCCTATTGTTATTATGCTGGATAACTATCTTCAGGAAACTGTCTGGAAAAACTTTATGTCCAGTAAGTATATAAAAAACGGATTCCTTAAAATCGGATTTTTTGGTATTATAGATAATTTTGATGAAAGCAGGCACTCCCCTAAATATGCCAAATGGCATTTTAAAAAAAGAAAATATAAATTCATCAAGGAAACTGAAAAAATCAAAGAAGGGAAACATTCACTTAAAATTAATTTTAAAAACATCAAATCAAAAGATTCCGTTAATGTTCAGCCTAAACTAAAAAACTTTTCAGATTATAAATATTTTGCATTCTGGAAATCAGGAAATAGTGAATTTAAAATCACTCTGCAAGATAAGAAAGGTAAAAAAACAAATTTAAACTTAATTAAACAACTTAAAGATGAAGACTGGGAACTGTGTTATTATGATATTTCTAATTTAAAAATTAATAAAAAATCAATAAAAAAAATCTTCTTCTTTTTTGAAAATGGTAAAACAAAATCTAAAGGAAATGTATATTTAGATTATCTTCATCTTTCTAATAATCTATATGAAGAACTGCCTCCAGCACCTGTAAACTTTCAAGCAGAAACAGGAGACAACAGGGGGGAGATATATCTATTATGGACTACAGCCCGACCTGATAAGAGCCAGGGGAATATTGCAGGTTATAAAATAAAAATTTCGGAAATACCAATAAAAAACAAAAAGGATTTCTTAATGGCAAAAGATGCTATTGCTGATTTTACATCTTACATTACATATAAGGAACAAAAACTTATTGTTAGAGATTTAGAACCCGGCAAGAAATACTATTTTGCTATTGCTGTAGAGAATAACATTTACACATTATCTTCAATTAAAACAGCAGAAGCAATTGTAAATTCCGAGAAAGAAGAACCTCTTACACTGGATCCCTTTGAACTGGTTAATTTTAATATAGCAGATTATGAAACTGTATGTTCTGAAGTAGATGAAGTACAAATAGCAAAAGTAAAAGGAAAACAAGGAGATGCATTGAAAATCGAATATAATATAAAAAGTGATGCAGGATGGCATTGGGCAGGCGTAAAAAAAGAAATAAATGGTAAACTTCCAAAAAAATCTACATTTACTTTTTATTTTAAAGGTAATGGTCTTAATACAAGCCTGGAATTTAAAATTAATGATAAATCAGGCAGTGTGTTTGGGACAAAAATAAAAAATTTGATATTTGATGATTTATGGCATGAAGTGGAAATTGCTTCATGCGATTTAACTTACTGGTGGGGCGGTGATGGAAGTAAAAGAATGGGCATAGTGAATTTTATAGAATTTGCTTTTTGCTCTGACAAGCACGGCAAAGGAAGTGTTGTTATTAATAAATTAGTTTTAAAAAAGGAAGTTAAATAATCATAAAAAATCTATTTTATAGTATACGTACTTGTCTGCCCATATTTTTCTCCTAAAAAATAATTTTTTTTAAAAATCAATCGAATTTTCAATAATCTAACAATAGCAATTCCATTTAATTTTTGATTTTTTACTATATCAACTTTCATTGATTTCATTAAATTGATACTAATTATTTCTAATTTTATATCAAGCAAAACCTCATTTTGATAGCAATAGAACAGAAGCAGTAAAAAACGAATAATAAATTAGAATGATTGCAATTCTTTTTAATAAATGTAAACTATTGTAAACTAAACTTTAATAATAATTGTAAACCAGAATCAAATATAGTAATTCATACAAAAAAGTCAATATTTTTATTGTTTTGTTGATTAAATCTACTTTTTTATTATACAAAACTTAATCTTTAAGTTTCCTTCTTTGCATAGAGCTTTTTTTATTAACTTCACCCGTGATCTTATAATAAATCTATCCGGCACAGTAAATTTTTCAAAAGGTGTATTTTTCTCTGGAATAAACTGGTTAATACTTAAATGAAGCAGAGGCATATATTTTAATTCCTTGCGATAACTGTAAAGAATTTTTTTTACTTTTAACACAAGGTTTATTGTGTCTATTATATCTTCTTCTGTTTCTTCAGGCAAACCAATTAATAAATATAACTTTAATTTTTTTAATCTATATTTTGCAACCCAATGAGTAATTTCTAAAATTTTGTCTTCTGGAATGTTTTTATTAATAAGACGTTTTAATTTAGCCGACCCTGTTTCAGGTGCCAGTGTAATGGTTTTATTGTAATTTTCAGCATATAATTTAATAAACTCTTCTGTCAATAAATCAGCTCTAAAAGATGAAAAGGAAACTCTAAATCCTTCTTTTATTAAGGTTTTAAATATTTTCATAATATCAGGATGTGACAGAACATCCGATGCTACAAGACCTACTTTATCTGTATATGGTTTTATTTTCCTGATAGTGTTAATTATTATATCACCTGGGATAATCCTGAAAAACCCTGTATTGCCTATAAAACAAAATTTACATTTATAACAGCAGGAGCGGGCTATTTCTATTAAAAATGTATTTTTAAACTCTGTATCAGGAGTTAAAATAACTGTATGCGCTGGTTTTATTTTGTTAATTAAATTAATTTTATTGTTTTTATAATTTTCCTTATCTGTGAGACCTTTTATTTTAAGAAGTTCATTTCTTAATTTAATATTTGAAATTTTATTTTCTTTAAAATGTATAAAATATTCTATTATTATATTAAAGCAATTATCTATCTCCCCCTGGAAAATAAAATCAAATTTATTAATTATCTGCTGCGGGTTAATGGTTAGAGCCATTCCACCTCCAAGTAAAAAAGGAGGGTTTAAACCAGGCTTAATATTTAAAAAATCCAGTATTTTTTCCACATTTTTAAAGTCATCTTTAAATGAAACTGAAAAAATAATGATATCAAAATCCCTTAATTTATTACAATTTTTTAAATAATTTAACTTAATTTGATTTTTTTCAAAATAAACTCTTTCAATAAAAAATTTATTTTGACTGCATAATAATTGAAGAATGCGATGAAGTCCGAGATTAGACATCCCGATATAATAAGAATTTGGAAAAATTAAAGCAATTTTTAATTTATGCCTTTTTAAATTTTCAGTACACGGGATCAGGCTTATTTCATTTTCATACATTATTATTTACTTATTCTTTTGTCTTAAAAATGCGGGTATATCATAATTTTCATTATCCCAGTTAACTAAAAATTGTGGTGTATCAGATACAGTTGAAACACCATTCTCTTCTTTTATTTCTTTTACAATCTTATCATCGGTACCCATCTCTGTACTTACAAATTTATTCCTTATTGTTCTTTGAAAAGCAGGTTTATCAAATTCTTTTCCTGCAAGAATTTCCAGCTTAGCCGGAAATTTACTGCGATTACTAACAGTAGAAGTCTTAATTGTATGAAAACCTGTTGCAGCTAAAGTTATCCTGACTTCATCTGCCATATCCATATCAAAGGTATGACCAAAAATAATATTGGCATTTTCATCTACTTCTTTTGCAATTGTATTCACTATCTGATTAACTTCTGTAAGTGTAAGATCTTTTCCGCCTGCAATATTCAATATTAAACTCATGGCACCTTCAATAGAATCTTCTTCTAAAAGTGGAGAAGATATGGCATTTTCTACAGCATCACTAGCCCTGTTATCACCACTTCCAACTCCAATACTCATAACAGCTTTACCCTTCTTATTCATCACTGTTTTTAAATCAGCAAAATCTAAATTAATCAAACCGGGTTTTGTTAAAAGTTCTGCAATACCCTGAACAGCATACCGCAGTATATTGTTTGCCATCTCAAAAGATTTATCAAAAGTCAACTGCTTAGTAGCAACCTTTAATAAATTTTCATTTTTAATAACAATAAGGGAATCCACATGATCAATTAGTTTATTTATCCCTCCCTCAGCCACTCTTATTCTTGGTTTTCCTTCAAAAGCAAAAGGCTTGGTTACAATTCCTACTGTTAAAATATTCAATTCCTTGGCTAATCTGGCAATAACAGGAGATGCACCTGTTCCTGTCCCTCCACCCATGCCGGCTGTTATAAAAAGTAAATCCGTACCACGCAAAATTTCTAAAATTTCATCTTTTGATTCCAGAGCTGCTTTTTCACCTATCTCCCACTGAGCACCTGCTCCATAACCATTAGTTAATTTAGGACCAAGCTGTATTTTAATCTGCGCCCGCTTTTTTTCAAGGTCCTGTAAATCCGTATTAGCAGCAATATATTCCACGCCACAGATCCCAACCTGGATCATCCTATCTATGGCATTTCCCCCTGCTCCGCCTACACCAATAACTTTAACGTCAGTAGGATTTGATCCTTCCTGAATTAACTCATAATTCATATATTTCCTCCTTAAATAATTTTTTAAATTGATTGGGGGTCAAATTGATTGGGGGTCAGGTCTCAACATTTGACATTTGGAA
>CBDVEP010000088.1:0-13259 GCA_965373035.1 uncultured bacterium | reverse complement strand
AGTAATTTATTTAAATGGATATAATTGAGAATAAAGAAAATAAAAAAAATAAAGAAAAGGATAAAAAAAACTATTTAGAAGCTGAGATCCAATTGGTTACATTTATTATCAATAATGCAAAATATTCCATTAACATAAATAACATCATTCAAATAATAAAATACATGCCTGTTTCTCCTTTGCCAAATGCACCTGCCTTTATAAAAGGGGTTATTAATTTAAGTGGAAAAGTAATTCCAGTTGTTGACCTCAGGGAAAGGTTTTTCAGACAGGTATCAACTAATACAAAGAGAACAAGAATTATAATTGCCATGGTACAAAATAAAGAAATTGGATTGATTGTGGATTCTGTAACAGATGTTATTGGACTGTCACTCAACCAGGTAGAGCCGCCTTTACCGGTAATCAGCGGTTTAAAGATAGAATTCATTGAAGGAATTGCTAAATTAAAAAACAAATTAATTATTATTATTAATATTCAAAAAATCCTGACTTCAAATGAAAAAATAATTTTACAGGATGTAATCAATGAATCAGGCTGTCGATTTGATTAACTATTTCACAAAAAGAATGTAGAAACAGACCTTTAGGTCTGTTATTTTCATATTTTAACACATACCCTGAAGGGCACCTTCGCCCTAAAGGTGTGTTTTTACATAAATCACAGCCTGAATAGTAAATATATAAATGATGAAATATAGCGATAAAATTATAAATGCTTTCCAGGATGAATGTACTGACCTTATAACTTCTCTGGAAGAGGTCATCCTGCTTTTAGAAAAAGAACCTGACAATAAAGAACATATTAACGAGATATTTCGACTCACTCACAGTATAAAAAGTGAAACAGGTCTAATGGGGTTTAATAATTTCAGTACCCTTGCCCACAGGCTGGAAGATATATTTCAGGATGTCAGAGAAGACAAAATAAAAACAGATGACAGATTAATTGAATTATCTCTTGGTGTTATTGACAAATTTAAAAAATTATTAAATTCAGTTATTACAGCATCCCATGATAATTATGATACTTCTGACATACTGAACTCATTGGCTGTATATATCAAAGAACCAAAAATAGTTAAAGAAAAAAAATCTTATGATAAAATCACACTGTCAAAAGAAGAAATTAAAAATTACAAAACAAAAGGATATAAAAATATCTACTTAATCTCCATTAAATTATTCGAAAACATAGCATTAAAATATGCAAGAGCTTTTTTAATATACAATAATCTATTATCAGTTGGTGATGTAATAAAATCAACTGTTGATTTTCAGGAAGCAGGTAATGATGAACATTTTGCTCAATTTACTGTTATTGTATTGACTAATAAAATTGAAAAAGAAATTTATGACCTTATTGATGTCAGTGAAGTTGAAAAAATATCCATAAAAAAAATAAAAGATGAGGAGATGAAGGAAAAAGAACCTCCTCCAAAAACAGAAAAAATCATTGCTAATTCAATACGGGTTGATGTTAATAAAATCGAGGATGTAATGAATTCTGTTGGAGAACTGTTAGTTAATCACAACAGCATGGAAAAATTTTATGAAACACTATCAGGTAAAAAATTTCTTTTTTCCAAATATGATAAATCAAAATTTCTTGACATTATCTCACAATTTAAAAGAGTAATAGACATGCTCCAGGATAATGTAATGAAATTCAGAATGGTACCTATTAAAACATTATTTAATAAATTTCCCCACCTAATCAGAACCATTTCAGGAGAATTAAATAAAAAAGTCAATTTAACTATTTCAGGAGAATATACAGAAGTTGATAAAACTGTTATAGAAGAAATCAGGGAGCCTTTAACTCATATCATAAGAAATGCTATTGATCATGGATTGGAAAGTAAAGAAACAAGGATTAAAAAAGGCAAACCGGCAATAGGGACTATAAAAATATCATCCTATCAAACAGGCAATAATATTATTATTGAAATAGCTGATGATGGAGGGGGAATAAGCCCTGAAAATATAAGAGGGACAATCCTGGAAGAATCAATCCTTTCACCTGAAAAATTAAGTAAATTAAATGACAGTCAAATTCTACGTTTCATCTTTCACCCGGGCTTCAGTACAAGTCATAAAATAACCAAGCTGTCAGGACGGGGTGTGGGTCTGGATGTAGTTAAATCAAACATTGAAAAAATACATGGAAAAATTTTAATAAAAACAAAAAAAAATAAAGGAACTTCTTTTATTATTTCCATTCCACTTTCTATTTCCATTACAAAAGCTTTAATTATTAAGTCTTCGAATTTATTTTTTGCAATTCCTTTATATTCCATTAGAGAGACACTGAGGATTTATAAAAATGAAATTAGAATAGTTGACCAGTACCAGGTTATTACCTTAAGAAAAAAATTGCTTTCTTTGTTACATCTCAATACGATATTTCAATTAAAAGAGTCAACACCAATAATAGATGAAAATAATGAAGATATTTTATTGGATAATAAAAGAAGAAAAAAAGACAGGCTTTTTGTTGTTATTGTCAATTATGGAAATAGAAATATTGGTTTAATTGTTGATAAACTTATAACAGAACAGGATATTGTTATAAAACCTTTATCTGAATATGTAGAAAAAGTAAAAGGAGTTTCAGGTGTAGCTATCCTTGGTGATGGGAATGTAGCATACATTCTTGAGCCAATTAATTTAATTGATGATTATTTAAGTAAAGAAAAAACAGGAGTTAGTACATTATAAATCATGCCTGATTTAATTACACATACATCATTTAATTATATAATATATAAATTATTTAAAAATAAACTTGTTTTATCATTATTCTTATTAGGAGCTATTCTGCCTGATATTCCCTGTGCTTTATCTATTTTGTTTACTGACTTTTTTAAAATATTTAATAGTAATGAATATATTATTGCATATACAACTATAAGTCATTCTCTTTTTGTAGGTATGGTTTTATCTATATTAATCGGTAATTTAATTAAACCTGAAAAAAACTCTATTCTATCTATTTTTACAGGCTATACTTTACATCTCTTTCTTGATTTCCTGCAAAATAACTGGGGATATGGAAATCTCCTTTTTTATCCTTTTTCATTTAAACTCTTTAGTTTAAAATTAATTACTTTTGGAGTAGAATATAAATATATATACTGCATCTTTCTTCTTTTTATTTTTATTTATATTTTTTTAAAAGAAAAAAAAGAAATTTTATATTTTAACTTTACCTTTAAAAAAATATTACTTTCAATCACTTTATTTCTGGTAATAGTTGTTCTGGATATAAATTTTATTAACAAAACAATTAAAAGTAATTGTTATTCCATAGATTTACGATTTCATCCTGAAAAATATCATAATAAAACAATTCTAATGAATAAAATACGCCTTATAAATACAAATCCGGTTATGACTGAATATCGCAATCAAAAAATGCTATTAAAAAATGTTAAGTATATTGTAAACAAACAGAAAGCCTATTATATTGAAGGAATTTATAATCACAAAGAAAAAAGTGTAAAAGTTATAAAAATGATTGAAGTGACTCCTCATATAAAAGCATATATATCAGGATTTGGTTTATTTTTATTTATACTTTACTTTCTTTTAAAAGTAAAAATCAAATTATTATAATTCCCCATTTTTTGCATTTGATTTTTCTATTCTTTTTCTTTTGTCTCTTTCTATCATCTTTCTCTGACTTTTTCTTCTCTTCATTTTTATGGTTCGTCTATTATCATTTTTTCCCATAAAACCTCCTGTATAATTTATGAATAATAATATAATTATCTATTGTAATGTCAAGCAAAAGCTGCCTTTCCAAGAATGGAATGACCAGGGCCTTTGCCAACTGTTCTACCCAGAGACTGAATTTGACTTTCAACATAATGTGCATATTCCTCACTATCTTTATCAACACACGGTTTATTCGGGTATAAAAGATAATGAGAACGATATTTCAAAGGTGTTGCATTTGGCATAAAAACATTAGCGCCTCTCTGCAGAGCAATCAGTCTCCCGTTTTGATGAACAGCATCATAAGCAGTAGTAGCTGGTATATGTGCATCTTTATTAACCAGACGCAGTATGGAAATAACTCCTGATAAAAAATCGATATCAAACTGCTTCTTCAAACCTTTCAGTGGTGTATCAGGATGAGAAATAAATGGTCCTATTCCTATCATATCCAGGTCAAGCGCATGACATAACAAAATATCACTAGCAATATCCTCAATATCTGTACCCGGCAATCCTATTAGAAATCCTGAGCCGGTTTGCACTCCAACTTTTTTTAAACTCTTAATACATTGCAGACGAACATTATAATCATCATCAGAATGCAACTTTTTAAAAATACTTTTATTGGATGTTTCAAATCTGATCAGATACCTGTCCATTCCGCATTGATACCAATAATCATAAACTTCTCTATCTCTTTCACCAAGCGATAAAGTAATTACCAGTGAAGTTTCCTTTTTAATTCTTTTCAATAAGTCACCAACTTTTTCCTTTGTATAATAAAAGTCTTCCCCTGATTGCAGTACAACAGTTGTCCATCCATAATGTTCTATTTTTTTACAAACTTTAATGATTTCATCTTCTTCCATCCGATATCTTTTTACTTTTTTATTGAAGCTTCTGATACCGCAGTAATCACAGGATTTCCGACAGTAATTTGAAAATTCAATTATTCCACGAATGTAAACTTCACCTCCCATATACTCTGCCCTGACCCTATCAGCCAGGTTATAAAGCCAGTCTTTTTCTTTACTTTGAAGTAACTTTAAAAGGAATATTATATTATCTTTATCCAGTTGTACATTATTATTAATTTTCTCTTGTATACTTTTTTTTTCAATCATATCTTATAAAATTTCATCAATCCAGGCAGACCCGATAACTATATTTTTATCGTAAAATACAGCTAACTGCCCGGGGGTGATGGCAAGCTGTGGTGATATAAAAGAGATTAGCATTTTATTATCTTTATATTCTATTACTGCCTTTGATTCAGTATGTTTATAACGGATCCTGACATTAGCCTTATTCTTTGGCTTTGAATACCAGTAAACATCTTTAACACTAAAACTAGTTCTGTAAACATCCTCTTTTTTACCAATAATGATATTCCTTTTTTCTGCATCTATCCTTATTACGTAATTGGGTGTAGAACCGCTTATTCCCAGTCCCCCTCTTTGACCGATTGTATATTTAAAATAACAATCTGTTTTTCCTAAAATTTCATTTTTTTTATTAATAATCTTGCCTGAGTAATTTCCTGAAATATTTCTGTTTTTTAAAATAAATTCAAAATATTTTAAAGGAGGTTTTATAAAACATACTTCCTGGCTTTCATCATTTCTAAAAGAAAAATCAATACTATCTGAGAGTTTTCTTACTTCATCTTTTGTTAAATCTCCCAAAGGAAAAATTATTTTTTTTAATTTCTCTTTTTCTACTCTTGCCAAAAAATATTCCTGAGATTTTTTTAAATCCTTTGCTTTGCTTAAAAAATAAGCACTTCCTTTTTTAATAATACGGGCATAATGACCCGTTGCAGCAAAGTCACAATTTAACAGTTTTAATTTCTTAAAAAGCTGATTAAACTTTATTATTCTGTTACACTTAATGCATGGGTTAGGAGTTCTGCCCTTAAGATATTCATTGATAAAATAATCAACTATTAATTTCTTGAAATCTCTTTTCACATCAATAATATAATGAGGAATTCCAATTTTATTAGCAAATCTCTGAGCACGTGTAATATCATCTAAATCACAGCATCTGGAACCATCATCCCATAACTTTAATGTAAAGCCTGTAACCTGGTACCCCTGCTTTTTTAAAATATAAGCTGCCACACAGGAATCAATCCCTCCACTCATTCCTATTGCAACTTTAATCTTTTTATTCTCATTATGAACTTTCAAAATATCTTTCATCATAATATTTTTCGTATCCTCTCAAAATTTCGTGGTAATTACTAAATTTAAACCACAGATAAACACAGATAAACACAGATTTACACTAATCTTTAAATATTTTTATCTGTGTTCATCTGTGTTTATCTGTGGTTTTATAATTTTACCATATTTTTTTGAGAGGATACTATTTTTCTTTATATGCATATCTTTTGATAATAGTATACAATAAAAATTAAAATTCAATTATTTTAAAAAAAGGATGTATAAATAATTTCTTAAAATTGACGATGAATAAATATGAAAATTAGTGATATTTATAAACAAAAAAAAACAGTTTTTTCCTGTGAGGTTTTTCCTCCAAAACCTGAAAATGATATTAAAACAATTTATACAACAATAAAAGAACTAAAAACAATTTCACCTGATTTCGTAAGTGTAACTTATGGAGCAGGCGGAGGGACAAAAACACGTACTCTAGAAATTTCAAGTAAAATCAAAAAAGAATATAATCTTGAATCTCTTATGCACTTAACATGTATAAATTCATCTTTTAATGACATAACAAAAATTTTGGATGCAGTTAAAAATAATGAGATTGAAAACATCCTTGCTTTAAGAGGTGATATCCCGAAAAATAAAGACAAAAAAGATATAATAACAGATTTCCAGTTTGCTGTTGAGCTTATTGATTTTATTAAGAAATATAATAACTTCTCTATAGGAGCAGCAGGTTATCCTGAAAAACATCCTGAATCATTAAATATTAATAATGATATTGAATATCTAAAAAATAAAGTTGGAAAAGGGGCGGAATTTATAATAACCCAATTGTTTTTCAATAATGAAGACTTTTATAAATTCATGGATAGGATACATTCCTCAGGAATAACTGTCCCTGTTTCAGCAGGGATTATGCCTGTGGTTAAAGCAAAACTTATTATAAAAATGGTAAATTTAAGTGGTGCAACTATTCCAGGTAAGCTTCAAAATCTTATTGATAAATATGGGCATAACCTCAGGGATATGGAAAAAGCTGGAATTGACTATTCTATCCAGCAGATAACTAACCTTCTCAAGCAAGGGGTTAATGGCATACATCTCTACACAATGAATAATGCTGATTTAGCAAAAAAAATATCTAAAAACACTAACTTACGATAAAAAGGTTATTGACAATTATTTTAAAAAAAATATATTATAGTTATATTTATTTGTTATTTATTTCACAAACAAACAAAAATTAAAAAAACATTTACCAAATCTCAAGGGGTTTAAAATATGGCTAAAGAAAATATAGTTTTACAGGCTATTAAAAAACATGGCAAAAAAAGAGGAAATCTTCTTCCCATTCTTCAATATATTGTAAAGGAAAAAAGCTTTCTTTCAGAAGAATCCATGATGGAAGTTGCAAAACAACTGGACATGTCTTCAGCAGAAGTATATGGTGTGGCTTCTTTTTACTCATTCCTTGATACTAAACACTTAGGAAAAAATATAATTAGAATATGTAAAACCATTACATGCTATATGCTTGGTAAAGATGAAATAATCAAAGTTATTGAAAATAAACTTAAAATCAAGCTTGGGGAAACTACTCCTGATGATAAATTCAGCTTTTTATCTGCTAACTGTATTGGCTGGTGTCATTTAGGACCTGCAATGCTTATTAATGATAAAATATATACAGAACTAACTCCTGAAAAGGCAATAAAAGCCATTGAAGAATACGCATAAAATTATGGAGGATTATAATGGACAAGGAATCAAGAGAAAAAAAAATCAATAACTATAAAAAAAAGGTTAACCTAATTTTTCAGGAATGCAATTACAAGGATATTATAAATAAAATCTGTAAAATGTCATCAGATGAAATAATTAAAGAAATAAAAGCTTCCAGATTAAGAGGCAGGGGCGGAGCTGGATTTCCAACATGGCTTAAATGGAACATGGCAAAAGATACTAAAGGAGATGTTAAATATATGATATGTAATGCTGATGAAGGTGAACCTGGAACTTTTAAAGACAGGCAAATCCTTCAGGAACAGGCTGAAAAAGTGTTTTCCGGTATGAGTATTGGGGCAAAGGCAATGGGTGCCAAAGAAGGGTTTATTTATCTTCGGGGTGAATATAATTATCTTATTCCTGAATTAAATAAAAAATTAAAAACATTTAATGCCTATCTTAAAGAAAAAAAATTTGATTTTCATATATCCATACATTCAGGAAGCGGAGCTTATATTTGTGGAGAGGAAACATCACTTATTGAATCTATGGAAGGAAATCGCGGGGAACCCCGCAATAAACCACCTTATCCTGTAACAGATGGATACTTGGGGAAACCTACTGTTGTAAACAATGTTGAAACACTTGTTTATGCTTCAATCATTATATTTGATGGAGCTCGGAATTTTAAAAAACTCGGCACATTAGATTCTACTAGAGCAAAAGTATTTTGTGTCTCAGGTGATGCAAATATTAAAGGTATTTTTGAGCTTGAAATGGGAATGACTATAAAAGACTTTGTGATATTATTTGGAAATGAAGATATAAAAGCTGTCCAGGTAGGCGGGGCATCAGGTCACTGTGTACCAAGAAAAAAATTTAATGATACAGTGCTTGGATTTGAAGGTATTCCTACAGGCGGAGCCATGATGCTTTTTGGAGGCATGAGATCAATGTATCATGTTCTACATAACTACCTTGAATTCTTTCAGGAAGAATCATGCGGTCAGTGTACTCCATGCAGAGTAGGTACTCAACAATTATTAAAAGGTATTGAAGCAGTTAAAAAAAAGGAAAAACCTGTAAGTTATCTTGATGATTTAATAAAACTGGCAAAAATGATGAAAATAACTGCAAAATGCGGATTGGGTCAATCAGTAGCAAACCCTTTTATCTCTATTGTTGAAAATTTTAGAGAAGAAATTATGTTTTAGTTAAAGGAGATAAAAATGGCAAATATGATTAAATTAAAAATAAATGATATTCCTGTTTCTATAGAAGAAGATTTGACAATTCTTGATGCTGCAAAAAAACTGGATATTAAAATACCAACGCTCTGCAATCATGATGACCTTTGTGTTGCCGGCAACTGCCGTGTATGTGTTGTTGAACAAAAAGGAGAAAAAACACTTCAGGCTTCATGTGCTACTCCTGCGGCAAATGATATGGAAATTTATACAAATACAAAAAAAGTAAGAGAAGCAAGAAAAAGAGTTATTGCCCTGCTTTTATCCGAACATAATGCTGATTGTCTGCACTGTTACAAAAATGGCAACTGTGAACTTCAGGACCTTGCAACTGAATATACAGTTGAAGCAGATACATATATCAGTGTTTTAAAAGACTATGATATTGATAGATCTTCTCCATCAATTCAAAAAGATGACAGTAAATGCATACGCTGCCAGAGATGTGTACGGACATGTAAGGAATTACAGGATGTAAGTGCTCTCTGGATGTCCGGCAAAGGGAATGAAATGAAGATATCAACATTTCTTAATAAACCACTGGATGATGTTGTCTGTACAAACTGTGGTCAATGTATAAACCGCTGCCCAACAGGAGCCTTGGTGGAAAGAAATTATATAGAAGAAGTATGGGAAGTAATTGATGACCCTTCCAAGCATGTAGTTGTCCAGACGGCCCCGGCTGTACGTGTTGGTCTTGGAGAATTGCTTGGATTTGAGCCAGGTGAAAGAGTAACAGGTAAAATGGTAAATGCACTTCGACGTCTGGGATTTAATGCTGTTTTTGATACTAATTTTACAGCAGACCTTACAATTATTGAAGAAGGCACAGAACTATTAACCAGACTTAAAAATAAACTTGTAAATAAAAAAGATGTAGCTCTGCCCCAATTTACTTCCTGTTCTCCTGGCTGGGTTAAATATGCAGAACATGAGTTTCCAGAAATTTTAGATAATCTTTCCACATGCAAATCACCCCAGCAAATGTTCGGGGCTGTAGCAAAGTCATATTACGCTAAAAAAGCAAAAATAAATCCTGAGGATATTGTTGTTGTCTCTATTATGCCGTGTACTGCAAAAAAATTTGAATCCAAACGGAATGAAATGACAGACAGTGGATTTCAGGATGTGGACTTTGTTCTGACAACCCGTGAAATGGGGCATATGATAAAACAAGCAGGCATTAATTTTCTAAAACTAAAAGATTTAAAATGTGACAGTTTATTAGGTGAACATTCCGGTGCTGGTGTTATATTTGGTGCAACAGGCGGAGTTATGGAAGCAGCCCTAAGAACAGCATACGAAATTGTAACAGGAAGGGAAGTTCCTTTTAAAAATCTCAATATTATCCCTGTTCGAGGTATGGAGGGCATAAGAGAAGCAAGCATTAAGATTGAAGGATGTGTTAAGGAATGGAAATTTTTAGAAGGAGTTGAATTAAAAGTAGCTGTTGGACATGGCCTGGTTAATGCAAGAAAATTAGCAAGTCAGGTTAGAGAAGGAAAATCCCCCTATCATTTTATAGAAATAATGGCATGCCCTGGCGGATGTCTTGGCGGTGGTGGTCAGCCTATTCCTACTAACATTGATATCAGACAAAAAAGAACAGATGCTATATATGCAGAAGATGAATCACTGCCTATAAGAAAATCCCATGAAAATCCTGAGATTAAGAGAATTTATAAGGATTTCCTTAAAGAACCATTAGGACATACATCTCATAAACTTTTACACACACATTATACAGCCAGAAAGAAGTATTAACAGCTTGTAACTATTCCATAAAATAAAAAGTTGCTGGTTCGGGTTTTACCATAGGCACTTCCGTTGGTCGCATAACCCGAACCATAAACGAATATTTACTAACATTATTCCTTTCTTATTTTAATTAAATCAATATAATTTCGTAAAAAAAATTTTACTAAAAAGAATGTTAGAATCAAAACAATTATTCCAGATATGATTTGTATAATTTCCTTATTCATAGGAAATGAAATAAAATCAGCAATTATAAAACCTATAAACAAACCAAGTATAGGTAATCCATATAAAATTAAAATATTTTTAATCATTTTTCCTTCAGGTATCTCAATAATTACTGAATCACCATTAACAAATCCACCAGGATTTTTTAAATTTAATATAAAAGAACCATCTGATCTTTTAATACATTTATTACACTTCTCACAAGATGAAGTTTTTTTTATTTTTATTATTATATTTTTATTACTAATACTAATAACTTGACCATATTCTATCATTTTTATTTTATATTCCCATAGGTTTTGTAATTACTTCCTGTTGAAACATATGTATAAATATTAGTTACTTTTCCTTTATAACAACAAGAGGAGAATATTTATATATATTTTCTTATCTTTCATTACATTTTAATTTTCGACATGAAAAAAATAAAAAGTTTAATAAAAGGCAGATAATCTTGTCACTGGTATTTTAAATAATGTGACTATTGAAAATTAAATTCATAATAGATTAAAATCAATTACCATAGTAAAGATTAATGGAAATTGAACATGTCGAAATATTTGTATAATATCGACATATTTATAATTATTGTCGATATCTTCGACATGTTACTTGCCAAGTGATTTAAATAAACCAATAACTGAAAATGAATACAATTCTTTAAGGTCACAAATTGTGACCTTAAAACATGGAATAAGACAGCATAGAAAATATTTACCATATATATTTACAGAACAAGAGGTTACAATGCTTTCCTCTATATGTATTCTATATGTATTAATTTAAGGTGTAAAACCTTGACATTTGACAAAAAGTCAAAGATTTATACATGTAAATGGAGGGGGACCACAAAGTGATAAAATGAAGACCTGGCACCTGACTGGCATGACTCTGACTACATTTTATTCTTGTTCATGAAGATTTTTCTTTACACTACAATTTTAAAATATATATTAAATGTAGTGTAAGGAAATATTATTATGTTAAAACAAATATTAAAAGAAAATAAAGAATTTTATTTACAATCAAAAAAAGCTATCCTTAAAGAACTAAATAATCTACCTAAAGGAAGTATTAAAAAACGAAAAATCAATAATAATTATTATTACTATCTCCAATATAGAAAGGAGCAAAAAATCATACAGAAATATTTAGGAAAGAAGAAACCTTTGGATTTAGAAAAAAAATTAAAACAAAAAAAATTACTTCAAAAACAACTAAAAGAAGTTAATAACAATATAAAAATCATAAAGAAATTAAATCATGATTAAATCATTTAATAAAATTATTAAAGTTTTTAATAAATATAAATTATGGGATGACCAAATTGAATTAATCGGTAGTTGGTGTTTTTACTTATATCAAAAATATTTAGGTGTTAAAAAATTCCCTTTAAGAACCCAAGATATTGATATTTTAATTAACACTCCTTATAAAAGAGAAAAACAAATAGATTTAATAAGTGAATTTAAAGAAATAGGATTTGTAGAAAATTTTAAAAATGATGGTACAATATTCTTAACTAACGGAGAATTTAAAATCGAATTTCTTGTTCCTAAAAGAGGACCAGGAATTGAGGATATCGTAAAAATTAAGTCCTTATCTATTACTACAATTTCTTTAAGATATTTAGATATGTTATTTGATGACCCAATTTTAATTACTGAAAATAATGTTCAACTTAAATTGCCGAATCCGATTAAATTTATTCTTCACAAATTAATTATTTCATCAAGACGAAGAGAAAAAGAGAAAAAATTAAAAGATATTCAACAGGCAATATATACTTATGATATAGTGGACAGTAAGAAGCTAAAAAAGGAATATACTAAATTACACAAAAAAGCCAGAAATAGAATTATTAAAAATTTAAAATTTGCATATGAATTAATTCCTTTAGAGGATAAAACAATCAACAATATAATTTTTACACTACAAAATTAATAAAATGTGAAAATGTAGTGTAAGAGAATTAAGTCTTCCAATTATTTTTAATTATCTAATTAATATAATGATTTCGGTAGAAAAGATATAAAAATAAAATTTATTTCTTTATTCGATATTTATTCTTATCAATAATAACAAGCTTTCCTTTTAAATCCTTCCCTGTCTTTTCTTGTACTAGTAATGATTAAAAAATATATTTAAAATAACATAAATAATAAAAAAAATTAAAAAAAGTGTTTATAAAATTTGTATATAAGAGTGTAGTAAAACCAGAAACACCATGACGAAAAAATGATATGCCCTTTAATTTCTATAGACCGAGAATTTCCTGCCTTATATGTTATGAGTTAGCAAACAGGTAACAAATATATCGGCAGGAAATTCTCTGGCTTATGCTTGTTTGTTTTACAGCATAATGAAGGTTAAAAAAACCTGAATGTTTCACCTG
>CBDVEP010000087.1:0-13699 GCA_965373035.1 uncultured bacterium | reverse complement strand
CCCAGTTATATATTGAAGATAAAAAATATAAAAAAGCAGAAGAAGTATATAAAGCATATTTACAATATGAAAAAAATGAAGTTATATTAAATAATTTAATAGCTGTGCTTTTAAAACAAAATAAGTATCAGCAAATGCTCATATATTTAAATAAAAGTAAAAGTACAATTGAAAATTTATATCTTAAAGGAGTAGCTTATTCTGCCCAGTATAAATATAGAAAAGCTTCTGAAATCTATAAACAAATAATTATAAAAAAACAGAACAAATATACAGAAAAATCATATAACAAACTAATAGAAGCTTTATTTAGTTCACAGAAATATAAGGAAGTGATAAAATATTGTTCCATATACTTAGAGAAAAAATATAATACTTATAAAAAAGCAATCATTGATAAAAAAGGATTAGCATATTTTAAATTAAAACTGTATAAAAAAGCATTATTAACTTATGAAAAATTAAAAAAATATCCTAAACTTAAAGATTATGCTTTTTTTATGTTTGGAGAAATATATTATAATCAAAAAAAATATAAATCAGCAAAAAAATCATATAAACATATAATTCGCAATTTTCCAAAATCAAAATATTATGAGCTTAGTTTATACTGGTTTGTTAATATTGCATATCAAAAAAAAGATTATAATGAGTTTGAGAAGTACAGTAAAATTTATATAAAAAAATATAAAAATGGGGAATATTTAGAAGAACTTGTTTTTCAATTAGGAGACATATATCTTTTAAAAAACAAATCCAAATCAGCAATAAGAATGTATAAAAAATTATTTAAAATCACAAATGATAAAGAAGCAAAGGAAAATATTATAAAAACATTAGTTAAAATTTATTTTAACTTAAAAAAATATAACGATGCTATGAAGTGGGTAAAAAAATCAAATGACAGTGGTTTTAAAACCTTATGGATAGCTGTTATCCTGGAAAAGCAGGGAAAAGGAGAGAAAGCTATTGTTGAATATAAAAAACTTCTTGAAGATGAAAAAAATGGTGATAAAGCAAATTATTATATTGGAAGTTATTATTTAAAGAAAAAGACGTATAAAAAAGCAAGGGAATATTTAGAAAATGTACTGGATTTTAAAGAAAGTGAATATAAAGATGATGCCCTTTTAAAAATAGGCCTGTCTTATGAAGAAGAAGGCAATTATAAAAGAGCTGTTACAACTCTAATGAAAATAAAATTAATCTATGAAGATAGTCCTTTTCAGGATATAGTACATTTAAAAATTGCTGAGAATTATGAGAAGTTGGAAGATAAAGAAAACGCAATTAAAATCTATCTGGAATTCTTTGATAAATTTAAAGATTCAGCATATTATAATAAAATAACAGAAAGGTTATTAATATATTATTTAAATAAAGAAGATAAAAATAAAGCAGAAAAGTATTATATTGAATTAAAAAAAATAAACAAACAAAAAGCAAAACAATATAAAAGCTATTTTAATTCATAATTTGTCAGGAGGAAATATTGAAAAAAATTTTAATAATATTTTTATTATTTTTCTTTTTTCACCCGCTTATAGCTGAAAAAGAGTATGACATAGGTGAAAAAAAAGTAATAGGAGAAGACAAGCGGGAATATAAGGATGAATTAAAAATTATTAAAAGTACAAATAAGAAAAAAAAATTAATTAAAGATACCCAAATAAAAATAAGAGAAGAAAAAATAGATGTTTTTGAAGAAGATGAAATAAAAATAGTAGAAACAGATGATACACTCAAAAGTTTAATTCCAGGAGAAGATAGTAAAGGTATTGAAAACCAGATTATTTTCGGGTTGGGTGGCTATAAAAGAATTGATGCTTTTAAATATCTTATAGATTACAAAAAAGAAGACAGAAAAAAAAACTTTTCATATTTTTTACATGTAGATAGATATATAAGAGGAAATGATAGAAAAAATAGTGATATGGATTCTGATAATTATATGGGAAAGATATGGTATAAAAATATTTATTTAGGATTATCCCATACAATAAAAGATGAAAATTTTCCAGGGAGAACTGATGCCTTATTACAGGTTAATTCATTTAAAAAAGAAAAAATATCAGAATTAAATTTTAAAAGCAAGCTTTTTTCTAATAAAAAATCAAGCCTGCAAATTGGCTCTGATATTTATTCAAAAAAATTATCATCTCTTTCAACATTACAGCGGCAGTATAAAAACAACTTATATAATTTTTTCACTTCTTATGATAATTTTTTTAATATGGGTAATTTAAAAAATTTCATGCAGATTGAAATCGGATATTATAGGGATAACATGCCGGATGACAAAATAAGCTGTATTAATATGGGTATTGAATCAAAAATGAAATTAAGCAGTAATAAAACAATATCTTTTGATATTAAATTAGGTACTGAATTTATTGATAGAAACAAAGAAGAAAAAGAAAACAATTTCATAGTATATATTGGTGCAAATAAATATTTAAATAAAAATTTCCGGTTAGGATTGAATTTTGAAAAAGAAAACTTAAATAAAGTATCAAAAAATATTTTTAATGGATTTGAATTTGATGATGACATACTGCCATTTCATCATATAAAACCAGATAATAATATAAAGGGAGAGTTTACAGCAAACTTCGATAAAAAAAATATTTATTTAGAAACAAAATTAAGACATATCAGGTCTAAAGATAAAATTATATATAAAGAAGATTATTCATTAAATAATGAAGTTGTTATAAAGGTATTGAATAATACCAGGACAATAAGCTGGCAGGAAGCAGAATTTAAAGCAAGTTATACTTATAGTATTTTAAGAGGTGAAATAAAGTATATTTATAACAATTTAAAAAAAATTCCATTTACTCCTGTTAATAAATTTATCATGATTTTAATTTTTAAATATAAAAAAATAGAAAACAAGTTAGAAGGGAAATATTATACAACAATGTATGGTGATATGGAAGGGATAAACAGAATAAAAGAATATGAAAATTTTAATTTATATAATAATTATAGATTTAACCAAAATTTACTTATTAGTTTAAATATTTTTAACTTATTAAATTCAGGTACTATGAAAAAAACAAAGTACCCTATAGACTTAAGAAAAATAATGCTGGAATTTAAAATAAATTATTAGAGCAGTTGGGGTCAGGTCTCAACATTTGACTTTTGTAAATAATTATTATAATTTTTTATTTAGATTATAAATTATTTTTAATACTAATAGACAAATGTCAAATGTTGAGACCTGACCCCTAAATCTAAGGAGGAGAATGTATGAAAGAAATATTTTTAAAAGGTGGTCCTTTAGTTTATGTTATTTTTATCTTTTCTGTATTAGGACTAACTGTTATTATTGAACGGATGTACTATTTTTTTAAAACTGAAAAAGGTGATTATAAGAAATTAAAAAATCAATTAAAAGGATTTGTTGAAAAAAATGATATAAGCGGAGCTAAAGCTATCTGCTCTTTAAATAGTAATTCAGTTTCAAGAATAATCCAGGTTATTCTGGATAATATTAAAGCTGACAGAAAAGCTCTTGATGAGAAAATAAAAGAAGTAGCTTTAGAACAAATATCAACCTTAGAACGATTCATGTGGATTTTAAAGATAACAGCAAGTGTAACCCCTTTAATAGGACTTTTAGGAACTGTAATGGGAATGATAAAAGCATTTAATGTTATAGCAGCACAAGGAGTAGGTAATCCTGAGATGCTGGCAGGAGGAATATCAGAAGCCCTTATAACAACAGCAGCAGGTCTTAGCGTGGCAATTCCTGCTATTGTATTGTACAATTATTTTGAGAAAAAGGTAGATTACATTATTAATGAAATGGAAAAAGCATCAGTTGAATTTTTAAATATTTTAGGAAGGTGATTTTTATGAGTTTTCAGGATTTTAAAAGGAATAATAAACAGACTACTCTGTTAGAATTAACCCCTTTAATAGATGTGGTCTTTCTTTTATTAATATTTTTTATGGTTAGCACAACATTTACCAGTACAGAAACAGGAGTTAACATAAAATTGCCAAAATCAACTATAAAGGAAGTTATTGAAACCAGGGAAATAATAATATCCATTACTAAGGGTCATGATATATATATTAATTCAAAAAAAGTTAATATAAATAATTTTCAGAAAATTTTAAAAGAAACTTTAAGGCACAGCCGCAAAGATAATGTAGTAATAAGAGGAGATAAAAATATTGATTATGGCTTTGTTGTAAAAATTATGACAATATCAAAAAATGCCGGAGCTAAAGTACTGGATATTGCTACTGAGTTAGAACAATGAATAAAATAAAATGATAGAAAAAATTAATAAAAATTTTAAATTATCTTTTTTAATATCCTTTTTAGTTCACCTAATATTTGTTATAATATTAATACCTGCTATGGATCTGGAATATTTAGGAACTGAAAAAAAAGCAGAATCCCAAAGATTAAGAACCAGACTTGTTAAACTTGTAAAAGGACAGACAATAATATCTAAAAAGAAGCCAGGCAAAAAAGGAAAAAAATCAAAGCTTATAAAATGGGAAATGCAAAGTACTAAAATCGAACTAAACGAAGTATTACCAAAAATCAGCATACCAACAATATCCAGATCTAAAAGAAAAATAAGTCAAAGGCTGAAACCCAGAGTAAAAAAAGAAGAAGAAATATCAATAAAAAAAGAAATTAAAAAAAAGAAACATACAAAAGATAAAATTAAACTAAAATTCAAAGGAGATGCTAAAGGCATTAGTAAAAACGGGGATGATGAAAATCTTGCAAAAATGCTGAAAAAAATAGAGGATGATTTAAACAAGGCAGGCGGTGAAATCGTAACCGATGCGGATAAATATATCCCCTCCGGAAGCGGACTGCCAAAGGGTCTTACCATAGATGAAGTAGTTGGCGGAAAAGGTAAGACTATCTGGTCAAAACACAATAAAATGCCTGCATATCCCCAGGAAGCACAAAAAAAAGGCTGGCAAGGAGAAGTAAAATTAAAATTATTAATTGATAAAAAAGGCTCCGTAAAACAGGTTTTTATAGAAGAAAAAAGCGGATTTCCTGTTATAGATAGAGCTGCAAAATCACAGGCAAAAAACTGGAAAATATTTATAGTTGAAAAAGGATTTAAAATTTCAGGGACAATAAAGCTTACAGTAACATTTAGATTAAAACAACAGTAAAGATAACTATATATTTTCTTCTTATTTTATCTCCCACCAGCCATTTCTATCACTGCCCATTCGTTTTAAAACCTTTTTCTTTTTCAATTTCACCAATTTTTTTAACTTACTTTTTCATTAAATATACTATCAGATAATTTATTTTCTATAAAAATAAAATTAGTGCTTAATGATGAGATTTTTTTAACTTATATCTGTTATGAAGTTCAATAATTAAAATTTTATCAGTTATCATCAATCATCTATGCCCTTTCATTATCTTAGTTAAAAATTTATTAGTATTATAATTTATTAAATTAACTGATGAAATAATAATTATATAAATACTACTTGCGACACCTAAAATTAATAATATTTTAATTAACATCCTTCTCTCCTTGTATAATATAAGGTAATGTCAAAAGTTATTTAATAATAAAGCCTTTCTGATTTTATTAATTTCAATATGTTTATAAGATATTAAATCTTAAAATAAAGTCAAATTTAATTATTACTTTTTAGAAAACAGTCACTTAACGTGGGAATAAATCTGTTTTAATACTATAATGATTTTGCTTTTGTTGATTTTATAATCTGGCTTTGTTTTAATCCTGTTACTTTACTTATTACCTGAGGCTTAAATCCTTCTTTTAACATCTTATTTGCTACTTTAAGTTTACCCTTAAATTCACCTTTACGCTCACCTTCAAGTTTTCCCTCTTGTAATAATTCTTCCCGCCATTCATCTATCGCTGTTGTCATCATTTTTATTTCCTCCTTTTTTTTAAATATTTTATCATCTATCTTTTTATTAAACTTTTGCCTGAATAAAGCAATAAAATATTCCTTTAAAATCTCCCATTCTTCTTCCTTTATCCCTTTTGAAAACACTTCAAAAAACTCTTTTACCCGCTTCTTTATATCTTCTTTTTTCATCTTCTCTAAATATAACAATCCACTTATTAAATCATGCATCTTTTTTAAGGCTTCATCTGTATATTTATTTTTATCAATGAGTATATATTTTATTTCTGGAACATATTCTTTCACTATTGCATAAACTTGCTTATCCATTAATTGACTTAATTTTACAGCAGAGCTCCATTTCCTGTCTCCTGTATATAATACAATAGGAATAATCATTGGTACATCTCTTTTTATTCTTTCCATTTTTAATAAATGATGATAAAACGTAATATTTTAGATTTTCTAAAATTGTAGTGTAGGAGTTAAGACTTTAGTCTTTTATAAGTCTTTTATAAAATTCTAAAGAATTAATTCCTTCATCATGAACAATAAATTGCACCATAATTTGTATATATTATTTTTTTTAGAAAATCTGAATTATTACGATAAAACAATGCCATATAAATAAATATCCTTAGTTCCATTAATCTATCCACTTTATTTAGAGAAAAAACTTTATGTTTAGCGGTGGAATAAAAAAAATTATTATTTATAGACATTTCCACGATAATCAATTTTATCTACATATGTAGATAATTCATTAAAAGAAATACTGAAAAGTATTCTGATTTTGCCTTTCCGTACTCTATAAAAACCTTCCCAATTGCCAGACATCTTTTTTATATCAATATTAATATTTTGCCCTTGTAGTTTTTTAATAGCCATAATAAGAATAGAGACAATCTCTTTTTTAGTTATATTATTTTTATTAATAAATTTTGAAGAAGATTTACTAAGATCAATTAGCCATTTCACAATTTAACCTCGAAACTTTCTGCAATAGTATTTTCAGGTTTACCATATAAATCATCAATTTCCTTTTGCTCTTTATCAGAGATGTAATGAAGAAGTTCAGCTCGTAATTTCATCATCTCAATAGAAATGGTCTCTTTAACAGATTCTTTAATAGACTGTTTAATAATTTTTTTTATTTCATTTGCATTTATTGTAGACTTCATAATCATTATCTCCTAATTACTACAATATACTGGAAAAAGAAATCATGTCAATAAAAATATCATTTAATTCATTTAAAAAAGACCAAATAATCCAAATAAGTACAAATGATATAAGTCTGAAATTCTTACAAGCAAAGTTATTAGCTATTTTTTTTGCTTATACGTAAAATTTTCAGGAAATATAATACATATATTGTCCAAATTATATTCAATCAACTTCTTATAAATATCATTTATCATTGTTACCAATGCAGGCTGTTGCAGAATTTTTTTTGGATTTTACAATTTGGGGCTTCATTTTCTAAACAATAAAATCCGTTCATGATTAATTCCAGAAAAAAAAAGGTGATTACCCTGAAAAATTCCGGTACTAAATATAGTACTACATTTTTATTTTAAGTTAAACATTATATTTTATATTAATGCACTTAGAAATTTATCCGCTGAAATTACTCTAACCCCATTTTTAAATGTATCAACATTCTTTTTCTTTATAACCTGATACATAAAAGGAATTTTAAGTTTTTCCTTAAAATATTTTATAGGATTTGAAATATTTTCATTATTTAATTTTACTTCAACACCAAACCATGGTTTTTTATTAATAGTTACAAGAAAATCAACTTCATTTTTATCCACATTTCTCAGAAAATTTAATTCTGTTTTATATCCTTCGTAATCATATAAAAAGTGTGTTAGTTTTAAAAGATGAGAAGCTATCATATTTTCAAATCGTGCAGCCTCATCCTCTACTTCTGACCAGTCCATTAAATACAATTTTGGTTCTTTCTTAATTGAACGAATAGTTTTTTGATTATAAGGATAAATCCTGAAATGATAGTAAAATAATTCCAAAATATCCAGCCAATTTGAAACAGCACGATGACTTACCTCTAAATCTTCCCGAATAGAATTAATTGATAAAAGAGATCCAACCTTAGCAGGTAATATATCACTTAATAATTTCATACTCCCAATATCTCTTATAAGCTGAATATCTCTAATATCTTCTCTGAATAATCGTTCAATTTTTTCATTATGCCAGCGACGTAATGTGCGATGATTTTGTATAGTAACAATTTCCGGAAATCCTCCAAATTTATCTAATATATCCAAATCATTAAAATAATTATTATTATTGATATTTATTTCCTTAAAAATATTAATTTTGTTTTCTATACTAAGTATTTCTGCAAGTGTAAAAGGATGCAACCTATAATAATGATACCTCCCCTGTAATGAATCACCACCTTTTCTATAAATATCCAATCTTGCACTGCCTGTAATGAGGAATTTAAATTTATTTTTAAATTTGTCATATTCACCTTTAATAAAATTCTTCCATTTTTTATATTTATGAATTTCATCAAAAATAATGAGTTCAGAAAAACCTGGCAATTCACTATTTATTATTTTCTTCCTGTCTTCTCTATTATCCCAATTAAAATAAGAAAAATTTTTAAATTGTGAACCAATTAATTTTATTGCTAAAGTAGTTTTCCCTACTTGTCTTGCTCCACCAATAAAAACCATTTTTTCATATAAATCTTTTATAACATATTTTGTTAAATACCTTTCTTTCTCCATAAAAAAATAATAAACATATAAAATAAAAAAGCAAGCTTTTTTGCTTACAAGCAAAATTTTTAGCTGTTTTTTTTGCTTATACGCAAAATTTTCAGGAAATAAAAAAACATTAGGTTTTTTCAATTTTAAGGTTGACAAATAAATTGATTATGTTACTATTTTTAAAATATTTATGAACCTAAGGTTCATATTATCAGGAGTATGAGGAATGAGTGAGGCAATGGATATTTTAAAACAAAGGATGGATTCTGAAAATTATAATAAGCTGATAGAATTGGATAATAATAAATTAAATACCTTTATTGCAGAATATGTTCAAATATGCAACCCAAAGGATATATTTGTTCATCATGGTACAGAAGAAGATTCTAATTACATTAAACAAAGAGCTGTTTCTGATAAAGAAGAAATTGCATTAAAAACTAATGGTCATACCATGCATTTTGATGGTGTTCTTGACCAGGCAAGAGATAAAAAAAATACAAAGTTACTAATCCCTTCTGATATTGAATTTGACCCTAATTTAAATTACATGGATAGAAAAAATGGCTTGAAAGAAATTAAAGAAATTATGCAAAATTTAATGAATAGTCATACATTATACATACTTTTTTTTACATTAGGACCTACACAATCTGTGTTCTCAATACCTGCTGTTCAATTAACAGATTCTGCTTATGTAGCTCATACTGATTTGCTTCTTTATAGAATTGGTTATAAAGACTTTAAAAACCTTAAAGATAAAGAAAGATTTTTTAAATTTGTTCACAGCACAGGGGAACTCGATGATAGAAAAAACAGTATTAATCTGGACAAAAGAAGAATATACATTGACATATATGATAATAAAACACTAAGTACTAACACCCAATATGGAGGAAATACACTTGGTTTAAAAAAATTAGCCATGCGCCTTGCCATTCATCTGTCTTCACAGGAAGGGTGGCTGTGTGAGCATATGTTTGTTATGGGTATAAAAGGACCTGATGGAAGAAAATCGTACTTTACAGGTGCATATCCCAGTGCATGCGGGAAAACATCTACTTCCATGCTTGCCAATGAAACAATTATTGGAGATGACATTGCTTATTTAAAAATTAAGAATAATAAAATATATGCTGTTAATGTTGAAAGAGGAATGTTTGGTATTATTGATGGAGTAAATGCAAAAGATGACCCTCTTATATGGAATACCTTACACAGTCCTAATGAGATTATATTTTCCAATTCCATGATAAAAGAAGATAATTCCCCTTACTGGAATGAAAATGGAGAAGAAGTGCCGGAAAAAGGCATAAATTTTCAAGGAGAATGGTTTAAGGGGAAAAAAGATAAAAATGACAAACCATTACCAACTTCTCATAAAAATTCAAGGTTTGCTCTTTCCCTTGAAATTCTTCCAAATGTTGATGAAAATCTTCATAATACAGAAGGTGTGGAATTAAAAGGCATGATATATGGTGGAAGAGATTCAGACACCTCTGTTCCTGTGGAAGAAGCCTTTAACTGGGAACATGGCATTATAACCAAGGGAGCTTCCCTTGAATCAGAAACAACAGCAGCAACTCTTGGTGCTGTTGGAAAAAGAGTTTTTAATCCAATGTCAAACCTTGATTTTTTATCCATTCCGATTGCCAAGTATATAAAAAATAATCTTGCTTTTGGTAAAAACGCATCAAATCCGCCAAAAATATTTTCAGTTAATTATTTTATTAAAGATAAAGAAGGGAATTTTTTAAACGAAAAAACTGATAAATCTGTATGGATGAAATGGATGGAGCTTCGATGTCATAATGAAGCAAATGCCATTAAATCACCCACAGGATATATCCCTGAATATGAGGACTTAAAAAATTTATTCAGCAATGTTTTAAATAAAGACTATTCTAAAGAAGATTATAAAAATCAATTTACAATAAGAATACCGGAAAACCTGTCTAAAATTGAACGGATTATGGATATTTATAAAAATAAAATACCAAATACACCTGAAATTCTTTTTAAACTGCTTGAAGAACAGAAACAGCGGTTACAGGAGCATAAAGATAAATATGGTGACTACATTTCACCATTTGATTTAAAAGAATAATAGGAGGAAAATATGGCTGCAAAAGAACTAATGGATAGAGAAGTAGAAGAAGAAAAAAACATTAAAACTATTTTATCAGAAGATATTGACTATTCTGGAAATCTTAAATTCAGCACATCTTTAAAAATTAAAGGAAAATTTAAAGGTGAAATTGATGCTACTGGTCATCTTTTTATCGGGCAAAAAGCCTTTGTTAAAGCCAATATTAAAGCAAAACAAATTACCATTTATGGAAAAATTAATGGAAATGTAGAAGCTTTTGAAAAAATTGAGCTTTTAAACAATGCAGAATTATCAGGAGATATTAAAACACCTGATATAATTATCCAGAGCGGTTGTTTTTTTAATGGCAACTGTATTATGACCCAAAAAGATATACATAAAGTACAGCCTATTATAGAACAAAAGGGCATTAAACCTGAACATAAAGACGAAAAAAAGAAATAATTTAAAAAAGTAATACATCAGTTATCGCCTCTTATGTAATAACAACTGTAGTGGAAAGTAGGGGAGACTAAAAGTCTCCCCTACTACATTTTTAACATAATCAAGGATTATACACAGTCTGTTCGCGGGAATGACAAGTACATAAAAAAATAATTTAATACTTGACATTTAAATTACATATATTAATAATATGTTAATTCACTGGTTTGAGTTGTGAAACTCAAACCAGCATAAAAACATAAAGGTTCGGGTTATGAAACTCGAACCAGCATAAAAACATAAAGGTTCGGGTTATGAAACTCGAACCAGCATCATTTCATTCGATGGTTCGAGTTTCATAACTCGAACCAACACAGCTATCTACGCAAAAATTATGGTTAATTTATACTATAATGGGAGGTGGTAAAAGTTAATCTAATCTTCTTAGTTCAACCATATAAACATATATTAAATTAAAAATCCTAAAAGGAGGAAACATGAATAAATCAAAATTTTTAATGATTTTAATAGCTTTATTAATTTTACCAGCTATGGCATTTGGTTATAGTGTTGACATGAATGGTGAATACGGTAGTTTTGGAAGCCGGGCTTCTGCCGGTATGTGGTATGATGAGACTGATGTTCTTTTTAATGCACCAGTACGACTCTGGGAATTTAATGGAACTGCTCTTTTAACCTCATTTGGAAATTACAGAAACTATAATAATTTAAATGGGGCAACATTTTTGGATTGGAATGATACTAGTGGTACTTACTATGCTGTTGGTGCTATTGGTAAACCATTATGGTTATTAGGAATGGACAGTATCCGAGGCGGTGTTTATACTTTCCAATTGGGTTCTACAACACCTACCTTTGATTTAAATGCAAGCGGTATAACCAATTCAGAAGGAAATTATATAGGCATCACTGATAATTATAATGCAGGCGGTACTAATACTACTACTTTGCTAAGGGATGGTAAAGATATGGCTTATTATAATGAGCAATCCATACAGGTCATTTCTGTTGGTTTAGCTTATAAACTAAGTGATGACATGACTTTTGGTGTTGGATTACAACTGGATAAAGATATTAATTGTTTAACTACTGGCGGAGAAAAGAATTTTTCAGATACTGCTCATCTTGCTGTATCCCCTACCCCTACTTTACAACAAAGTGCTAAAATCATTTATCCGGAAAATGATGGTGCTGACATGGATTCTGAATCTGAATATGCTTTTAATGCTCAATTAGGATTAAAAATGGGTGATCAGATGAAAGTTAATGCACTTTTAATGTTAAAATTGGTCTCTAAAAATAATCCTGCTCAAATGAAATTAAGCGCAATAGATGTTACTTTACAGAATTGGAATACAGATATTTATGAAACAAAATCTGCAACTTATGATGTTACAAATATCAATTATGATAATTATACATGGAATCTTGGTTCATTTGGTGATACTGGTGAACAAGGAGTAACTGAATATGAAGATGACCGTTCAGGTATGGATATTGGTATTGCAATTGATGCTGATTATGAGTATGATAAAATCTGTATCCTCACACCAAGTGTTTTCTTCCAGACAAGAATGGGCATGAGTATTGATGCTAAAGCGACTGATAAATATTCATATATAGAAAAAGACAGAGTTGCAGCAACTACTTTAGATACTTATACACATAATAACATAACAGAACTTTCAAAAGAAGATGGTTCAGAAGGACTAACAACATGGGGAGCTGGTGTAAAAATTGATTTTATTAATTTAAAAGATATTAAACTTGCCATGGGTGTTAATTTCTCCTTAAAAAGTGAATCTGAAGAATATACTGAAAAATCAGTTCAAACAGAAACATGGATATTTGATGATGGAGTAGCAGGTGATTCTCCAGCAATTTTTCCCAATGATATTCAAACTCAAGCTCTTGAAGGTACTTATGTTATCAATACAACCTCTTCAGAAGAAATTGAAGATTCAACAAGAACCATTACATGGGCAATTCCTGTTGGAACTGTTATTGGAATTTCTGAAAGATGGAACTTTAAAGGTGGTGCTCTTTATACAAAAGAGTTAACTAAAAGAACAGTTAATACAAAAGATAAAAATGTTAATGATACAACTGTGTTCACACCTGCAGGCGGTACAGCAGAAACAACTTACTCAAGTTCTGTTATTAATGAAGAAAAAGAATCCATTATTTATGGAGAATCAAGCTCAACTTATTATTCTTATGGTGTTGAATTCAATTATAATGAAAATTTAAAGATTGAATGTAATGGTTTTCTTGACGGTGCTGGTGCAGATATTCTTGATTTATCAACTTATAGCAGTCTTGTTTTATCAGCAAGCTACAGATACTAAAATTATTGTACAATTTCAATAAAAAAGGGGCGGTTTTTATCCGCCCCTTTTTTATTAATAAGCTGTCCTATAAAGTAATATTTCAGATTTTCTAAAATTGTAGTTTAGGAGTTAAGACTTTAGTCTTTTATAAGTCTTTTATAAAATTCTAAAGAATT
>CBDVEP010000086.1:0-14005 GCA_965373035.1 uncultured bacterium | reverse complement strand
AACCCGATACCTTTTTATTTGTTTTTATTTTGATATTTTAATATTCCACATAATTTGTTTTTTTATTAATAATATTACCATCTCTATCATAATATATTTCTTCATGGGGCAAAATAATTTTATCATCTTTCATTCTGTCCATAACTCGTTTTTCTATTAAATTTAAATACTTATGAATATCTTTTTTTTTGGGTTCAAATCTTTTTATTTGAATATCATTAATTTTAAAATTTAATAAATAAGGTTTATATTTTTTACTTAACAGAAAGTTGAAATAAAAATCCAAATAAACTCGCTTTATATTTTTAGATATGATCTTTAATACAATTTCCTTCTTTGCTCGTCCAATAAATTTTAAATTAAGTAATTGTTTTTCTTTATTATATAAATTAATTTTTCTAAAATGAGCGGGATTTATATTTCTTCCCTTAAGAAGTATTCTTTCACCCCCATATATACCTTTTGGATATCCAAATATTATCGGGGTTTTTTCTATCCTAAATCTTTTTAAAAAATTATTTAATTCAGTTGGAGATGCAAAAGTTAAATTTACTATAACATCATTTCTAAATGTTCCTGTAAAAGCATATTTGATTTTACCTAAAGAATATTTATAAATTATCTGTCCACTTTTAATGTAAAAGGGTTCTTTTAATTTAATTAAATCAATTACAGTTTGGGGGTCTTTATAATAATCAGTAAAATAAAGAATATTTATTTTTACTTTTATAATATTATTTTCAAATTTTAAATTATAATTACCATCTCTTTCATCTAACTGAAAAATAAAATCCTTTAACCTACTTTTCAAAGTATAATATAGATTATTTATTTGTTGACTATTATTACTTTCAGGTATAATATCCATCTGAATGGAATAAATTTTTACTTTTTCAGAAAATTTAGTATAATTTGAACAAGAAAATAATATAAGTAAAAAAAATATCAACTTTGATAACTTGCTTTTCATAAAATATAATTTTAATATCTTTTTAACGCCCACGCATAAATGGTCCATAGCTCCATGGATCAGATGGTAAAAATGGTGAATCTGACCTATAAAGCTCCCATTGATAAATTTGTTTCCTCTGAAATTCAAATAGCCAATTAGCTAAATTAATTTTGGTAAATCCTAATTTCCCTAATTGTTTTATTTTACTACTAAACATACTCATATTATTAATGTCTTTTTCCATAGGAATCCATTTTTGATTAAATCTATTTCCTATTACTACATATCCTTTTCCTTTAACATAAATAGAATTAGGGTCTACTGTTCTTTTAACTGATTCCGCAGTTAATTTGTTTGCTGGCAAAATTTCTGAATCTATTTTTGCTCTTACTTCAGCCTCTAAAATATATTTTTTAAATGTAGGGTCATTTGGGTCATTAGCCTCAAAATATTCTGTTTTGATTGTGTATTTTCCTTTTCTGATTAATACAACTTCTTCTCTGGTATCACTTACAGTACCAGTTTTAACTTTTGAAGCATTGTTATTGCTGACTTTTCCATCTTTACCAGGATAATGTGATGGTTTTGCTTCATCTTGTTTGCTCACTGATTTTGAAGCTGTTTCAGTATCTCCTTTACTTGCTTGACTTATACCCCAAATAATATCACTTGCGGCTATTACTCCTAAACTTATCCAATCCATTGTGTCAAAATCTCTTTTACCATTAACAATATTACGCATTTTGGTTGTCATATAGGCTGTTGATAAATCATAGGTGAGTTTAATTGTTGTTTTTAAAAGAGCTGACATTTCTGTAGCGTCTTTTAGTGTTGTGGTTAATTCTGCTCCTCCAAAGCCTACTCCTGTACTTATTATATCTACCATAAAATTACCGACAACACTATTCCAGCTCGGATTATACCCTTCTGAAAAAGCTATTGTTCCAGCAACCCCTTTATATAACCCCATTCCAATACTTATTGCCCCTGAAAAATCGCCTGCTAAACATCTGACTATACCTGTAAATATTTGTAAATCCGCACTTAATCCTGATACAAATCCTTTCCAGAAACTTCCACCAGAAAAGGCTGAAGCTATACCTTGAAAGATAGCAAATATAAATTCGCCATTTGGGTCAGTGTATTTATATGGGTTATTTGCACAATAAACATAAGGATTGTGAGAAGATGGCTCAAAACTAAATGAAACCGGGTCTTTGGAGATAAACCTCCCAGTCATGGGGTCATAAAACCTTGCCCCAAAGTAAGAAAGACCTGTCTCTATGTCATATTCCTTACCAGCAAACCTGTATCTGTTGCCATCAGAACCACGAGCAAAGATGATGTTGCCAAATGGGGAGTAGTGGTATTCCTGGAGCAGGAAGCCCTGATCATCAGTGAGGAGTGAGGCAGAGCCTATGGGGTTGTTGTGGAAGTAAACAAGTTTGGTTTTTGATGGGGGAGTGTCTGATGTGATTGTATCTGCTTTTACCGGAGCGGGATAGTCTATACGGGCTGTTTTTTCCAGTCCGTAAATAAATTCTGTTGTGATTTTGCCTTGGTCGTTTAATTCTGCTATGACATTGTTGCCGCTGTATATATAGTATCTGGAGATTGCTTCGTCGCTTCCGCTCCTCGCAATGACATCTTGTGTCTTAACCCGCATTCCTGCACTATTGTAGAAGTAATTTATCTCTGTTATTGCTTTTTCTTGTGAATCGCTTCCTTTTAGTTTCTTTTCTAATTTGTAGTTTTTATGCCATATCTTTGTTAATCTGTTTTCTGAATCAAATGTATATTTAAATTCATTATTTTTTTGGTTGCCTGTTAGATTAATTTTTCTTGTTGTGTTTCCCTTTGAATCATATTCATATTTTACAATGCCTTTTTCATTGATTGCATATTTTTTTAATTGATAGTTGATTGTATTGTATTCATATTCTATTTTCCCGTATTTGTATTTCATGTTTAAGCGGTTTCCCATTGAATCATAAACATATTCCTGGTCGTATTTTAATGTGCTTTTATATTCGTAATCTACTCCTGTCAACTGGTAGTTTTTATCATAACCATATCTTGTTTCTATATTATCAAGGTCTTTTTTAACAATGCGGTTGTTTGCATTGTCATAGCTGTAATATTCTCCGAATATCAATCCCTTAGCAATTGAAGTACCTTCTTTATATTTCCCCAATACTTCCTGTCCTATTAATCTGCCTATTTCATCATAATTATATAAATTTTCTGTTTCATTGCCTAATATAGCTTTTGTATTTTTTCCTGATTTATCATATTTGTATTTTGATACTGTCTGTCCAAGTGCAATGAGTTCTGTCATCCAGTTATTTTTATTGTAATCATAGTTTATTTCTGCACCTGATGGAAGTTTAATCTTTGAAATATTACCATTGATATCATATTCCTGCCTTATCTTATATCCCTGCTGTAAATTTGCATTAGTGCTTAGTTTGGAATATTTTATTTGCTTTTCTATTAATCTGTTTAATGTATCATAATAATATTTTTCTTTTCCTGCTTCATCATTTATTTCTAAAACATTTCCCTCTGAATCATATTTATATTTTATAGTTCCCTCTGGCTTTATGACATTGGTCAGTTCATATCTTTGGTTATATTGATATTCTGTAATGTTTTCTGCTTCATCTGTTTTTTTAATAAGATTTCCAACATTATCATATTCATACTTTATTTCTTTTCCCCCAGGGCATATTTCTTTTATTTTCCTGTAATTGGAGTCGTATTCATATCTTGTTATATTTCCTGCTTTATCCCTTATACTGATTACATTATCAAGTTTATCATAAGTATAAATGGTTTGATATGCTTTGGCATCTTCAATAACCTTTACACGATTGTTGTTATCATAAATCCATTTTTGTGTATTGTTTTCCCCGTCTATTTCTTTTATTTTATTTCCCAATGCATCATATTCATATTTCACAAAATAAAAATGATTTTTAACTTCACTTAAACGGTTTAATTTGTCATAGAAATATTTTATCTCTCTGTTTTCACTGTCTTTAACAAGTTTTTTATTTCCAAGATTATCATAATTAATTGTATTTATATTTCCAAGTGCATCTTTACTTTCTATTACACGGTTCATTTTATCATAGGTAAAATAAGTACTGTTTCCTTTTGGATCTTTTTGTGATACTTTCTGGTTTAAATTGTTATAAGTTGTTTCTGTTGTTTCCCCTATTGAATTTTTTACTTTTATAAGACGTGTAAGCCCGTCATAAAAATATTGAGTTGTATTGCCATTTTTATCTGTTTCCTTGATTTTGTTGTCCATTGCATCATAGGTATATTGGATACTGTACCCTATAGCATCTGTTACTTTAATAAGCCTGGTTTTTTTATCATATTCATATAAAGTAATATTGCCTTTTGCATCTTTTTCTTTTATTTTATTTCCATTGGCATCATAAAAATATTCAGTGGTATAACCCATTGGGTCAGTTATCTTTTTTGTTTTATAAAGTTCATTGTATTCTATTTGTGTGTGATATCCATTAGGGTCTTTTTTTTGGATAATATTTCCTAAAAGGTCATAAGTATTTAAGATACAACTGTTATCCGGATAGACTATTTTTGTTTTGCGGTTAAATTCATCATAGTATATCTTTTTTATATTGCCATTAGCATCTTGTATTAGTGTTTGATTGCCAAGCTCATCATAATCATATTCTGTTGTAAGTGTCTGTATAAAACCATTTGCTTTTACTTCAGGATATTCAATTTTAAGCAGTTGGCCTTTAAAATTATAGTATTTTATAATTGTTTGTTTGTCTGTTTCTTTTGAAGTGGGAAAGGATGATTCCTCTATTACACGGAATTTATTTGCCATATCATAGTAATAAGAGTAAGTTTTCTTCCCGCCATCCGGGAAGTTAATTATTTTTAATCTGCCTGTACTGTCATAAGTATATTTTGTTGTAATTTTATTATTTTCAGGGTCATCAATTTTTTTAGATAGTTCACCCCGTTCATTATAAATATAAAGAATTTTATTGAATGTTTCACTATTCTGTCCATCTTCTGTTGTCCGGGTGAGTATTTTTCCTAAATCACCATAATACTTTATAGTTTTTTGTAATAACTTACCTCGTGAATTTTTAAGTAATATTTCACTTTTTTGTAAACTTGTAGAGTAATTTATCTCCTTAGTGCTCCCATCTGGATTTTTTGTATAAATGAGCCTGTTTAGTTTGTCATATTTGTATTCTATCCTGTTTCCTTTATAATCAATTAATGCCAGAATATTGCCTGTATAAAAGTCGTATTCATAATGGCTATATATCTGGCTGCCTTCGAGATATTTTATTGTTTTTGATGGGTATGCATTACCATAAGAAGATGAGTATTCATATTCTGTAATGTTTCCATTAGCATCAGTTATTTTTTTTAAATTCCCTGGATAGGTGTTATCATATTCGTATTCAGTTAGTTTTTCAAGGGAATCATTTATATTTTTTTCGATTTTTGTTAAATTACCATAATCATCATACGAAAGCTTGACCCGTACATCCATTGTCCTGTCATGGCTTTTATTCTGTTCCCATTTCTCTGTTACTCTATTGTAAATGAACCCTTCTTCTGCAATGTTATCCTGTGCATCCTCCTTAAAATCATAGGTGCTCTCTTTTATATGGCCATCAATGCTATTGTGTTCTTTTATTATGTTAAAGTCATTATTAAACGTGTAAGTGGTTTTATTGATTAAATGTTCAGTATTATTAACTTTAATTTTGTTGTCTATAGAGATTGGCTGGAATAAATAGGAGTAATGATTTACTGTTCTTTGCTCACTTACAGATATTGGGGTTGTGCGTTTTTCAATAGCATAATAACGACTACCTAAAACCCAATTAACTTCTTTACGCTTTGTGTGATTAATAAGTTTTTCAGAGATTTTTACAGTATGAGCCTCATCATCATAACACACTTCATACCATCTTTCCTGGGTTATTTCTATATTATGATTTGTTGTAATTGTTGAATGATCATGGGTATAGTTGTTTTTTACTATTTCCTTATAAGTGTTGCCTTTACTGTCTGTATAAGGAGGATTGATAGTTTTTGTAATACTGCCGCTGCTGTCTGCATAATAATAAGTTTTATGTCCTAACTGGTCTTTTACTTCTGTATAGTTATGAACAAGTGCTATGGTGCTGTAAAGTTGTTTTGATTCAACTGAGCCTATACCTCCCTCACTATCTAAACCCCATTCTTCATAATCTTCATAATATTTCCACTTTAATGCTCCTTCAAAATAAATAACAGTTTCACCATGATACTTTATATTTTTAGTATATTCTGTGGATTCTTTAATATTAGTATCAGAAAATCGAGTACGGATTCTTTTTTTAACAACTGTTTTGCCTGTATCCTGATTTGACCCTTTTTTTATATGCATATTTGCATCAAGATGAGGACCATTAATATCTTCCTGCAGATATTCTTTTATTTTAGGCCAGTCAGTGGAAGTTAATGTCCCCTGTCTGTAATATATATCATTTTCTATTCGTTGTTTTAAAGGGGTATATTCATATTCTGTATATCCACCTGAAGGATAGATGACCTTTCTTATTCGTTTATTATCTGACTCATAAATGTACTTTGTTTTTCTGTTTTCAGCATCTTCATATTCTATTAATTTACCCTCTGAGTATTTATATTTACTATGCTGGTAAGTTGTTCCGCCTTTTTGATAAGCTGATATGTATTCCAAAAATCCATCTGAATTAAAATGAAATGAATAATTGCGATTCAGGGTATCCTGTATTTTTGATATTTTGTTATCTGTTCCATAATAAATTTCTATTTTATTATTATAAATATCTGTAATTTTTTTAAGATTAATTTCATTTCCCATATAAAAAGAAAAATAATAATTTACAGAATCTACTGTTTTATAAATATATTCCCGAGTTGATTTTTTATAAATAAGTTTATTTTTTGTTGTATCAATATATTTCCCTTTAACATAAGTTTCAGTTTCCCATGTTAAATCTGCACGCTTATAATATACAAAATCCCCATCTTTATTATCAAAAGTATATTTATTTACAGAACCTGAGGCAAGACGAATATAAATTTGATTATAATGATCACCAGAATAATTTTCTCCAAATAATTTATTAATACCATTTATAGATAAAAACCAGTTATTTCCTAATACTGTGGAAGGGCTAAAACTCTTTAATGCATCTGATGGAGATGATGAATAGGATTTTTGAACAATTAGATTAAGCTGCCTGCCAGATGCTTCTAAATCAACAGTAAGAATGTTTAAATCTAATGTAGAAATATTAACATTTTCCTGATGATTTTTTGAATAAGATTGAAAAGGTGTTTTATCCTGCGGATTTACTCCAGATGGAGCTGGAGTAGATGGGAGTGAAATTGATATAGCTGATAAGGATTTAGCTATAAGTAAAAAGAATATAACTTTATATATTTTTTTCATTATATTCTAAAATAAAAAGTTAAGATTATAAATTATAATATATCCCCTTTGATAAGGATTTTTTATATTGCCTTATTTTTTAATTTAAAAATTAAATATATTAAAATTTAAAATTTAGTCAAGAGAAAATTTGAAAAGCTCAATAGGGGAATCTAATATATTAAACCACTATATCAAATATTAATTAGTTTAGAGTAAATGTATTTTTAAAAATAATATGTAAGAGACAATTTATAATCCTCAATATCTATTTGGGAACCACCAGTTGAGCCTAAAAAGTCTAAAGAGAAATTTTCAGCAATTTTAAATCCTAATCCATATGATAGTGCAGTTGAGAAATAATAATATACAGTATTATCAGTATTTGTATCTATTCTATTAGCATATTTTGTAGTTGTATTGTTAGCAGTATTAAGATTATTAACAACACTTTCTTCTGTATAATTTTGTGTCTCTGTTAATTGTTCTGCCCTACTGGAAATACTATATGACATATTTACACCAAATCTAAAAGTTAAGAATTTTAAAGGCATGATTTCCATACCTATTGGTAAATTAATTGTATGATTCATTTCTTTTACAGAAACATTATCAATATCTCCCTTATATGAAGTAGTTGTATGTGTATCAGTTCCCACATCAGTAAAATCACCATCATTATTTCCATCATTTTTTACAATTTTTTCCTTGCTTGAAATTATATCATAATCTGATTTTTTTATTTCAATAGTATATTTTGGATAAATCCCTAATTCCATATTATTTATTGATATGAATTTTGTTTTACATCGGAAAGCAATTTTTACAGCATAATCATTATTTTTATTATATTTAACAATATCTTTTACAAATGTACAATTATTTGCAATTCCATTATTTGTATTATAGGAAATATTCTCTATTTCATTAACATATTTATTATCACTATCGATATTTCTTGATGCATAACCAAAATTAAATTCTAAAATAGTATTTAAAGCATCCAAATAAAGCTGATCTTCTCCATCAAGTTGAAAAAAAGTTGAAGAAAGTTGATCAGCAATGAAATTTGCCGAACTATTACCTGCATCTCGACCGATAATAAAATTTTTAATAGATGATGTTTTTTTCCCACTAATAACAGTATACACAAAATTTTGTTCTGTTTTATTATCTTCTTCATCTCCTTCTTCAAAGGCATATTGAACTTGTAATATAAATTTATGTTTTCCTATAAAATCAGGCAAATTACAGCCAAATTCTAATATATTGTTAAATATGCCATCATTGCTTAATTTAAAATAATCTTCTGTTTGTGTAATCCACGATTTTGAATTACTCCTATCAGATGTAGTTGTTATATATTTTTTTTCCGTATTAATTTGCTGCCATTTTAAAGTATAATTTATTCCAATTGTATTAAATAAATATGCGCCAATACCAATGTTAATATCACGGTATATATTTGAATCAATTTTTGTTTTAGTTTCTGTTATTCCTGATGTAGAATTATTAATAATAGATACATCATCATCATCATCACCTTTTGAAGATACATCAGAATAATTAAACAATAGTATAAATGGTCCAAAAAACAGATTTTTATTTATACCAATTGTAGGAGAATAATCATAATGCAGATAAAAAAGATCATTTTCAACAAGCATATCATAATATTCTGTTCTTTGCAATATGTCAATAGCTCCTTCCCATAGATTTTGGTTAGCCTGATAGCTAAATGAATCATCAAATGCAGTAGTAGTTTTAAAATCAACAGCATATATTAAAGATGAAGTTAAGAAAAAAATTAGTATAAATAAAGATAAAAATATATTTTTCATTTTAAGCTCTCCTTGTTTAAAAAAAAATTTATTAATTAATTGTTAGATTGATAGAACCTGGAGTAATAGCATCTCCTATAGCTGATAAATCATCTGTGTCATATTCCCAATTTTCATTAACTTCAATCCACAAAATAGCTTTTAATAACCCATATTTATAATCACTCCCTGAAAATACATTAGTGCCAGTATCACCAGATGAATGATAATAATAACCCGCGTGATTTTGATTTGCAAGAATATTATCGCCTTTTTTAATAGTTATATAAATAGATTTCATGTCATATTCACTGCCAAGTCCTGCTGGGGCAGTCCAGATAACAGTAAATGACGGAGTTGGATATGTTGTTCCACCACTTGCATTAGTTGTTATTTTTACAGTTCCTGAAATTGAATCAGGTGTAGTAGGACTGGAATAGTTTGCACAATTATTAATTAATAAAAAGGCAAATACTAATAATCCACATAATAATAAAATATTTTTTCTTTTCATAAAAACCTCCTCTTTATAGTTTTTAGGTAATGTCAAAAATAATTTAATTTTATAACTTCCTATTGATTACTTTTTATATTCACATATACATAGATAAAAATTAATTTTATAAAAATCTTATTATATTTTAACTAAAATTAATTATAAAGTCAAATAAATTATTATTTTTGAATTATAAATCTATATTTTATGCCTAAATTTAATAAACGGTGTAAAGTTAATGTTTTAAAGAAATAATTATTGTCTTTTTATCAATTAATATTTCAGTTTAAAAAAAATTTATCTTGACAGAAAGTTTAAATTAGTTATATTATAAGATTATTAAATATATCATATTTTTAAGGATAGAAGACATCGTTATCTATAATATAATAATAATTTATTCTAAGAAGCAGGGAAAAATAATGTAATTTAAAGTGGATTTTAATTTTAGGAGGCAAGTTATGGCTGTTAAAAAATTAATTGTAGTAATAATTTTTGTTTTATTTGGAAATAATGTGTTTGCAGAATTTCAGAAAGTAATAAATTATCAGGGGAAGTTAACAGATAAGCAGAATAATGTCCTGACAGGTACTTTTAGATTGACATTTTTTTTATATAAGGATATTAATGGAGATGGAGTTAGTGAAACTCAGGTCTGGACTGAAACTCATGATAATGTGTTAGTGCAGCAAGGTAATTATAGTGTTCTTTTAGGGAATATTACAGAATTTGCAGGACCATATAAAAATATATTTTTAGATAAGTTATGGCTGGGAATCAAAGTTGGGAATGATAATGAAATGACACCAAGAGTGCTGATTGCCCCAACTCCAAATGCTGTTGTTTCTTATGATTGTTTAAGTATGGTTGGGATGGTAGGGATTTTCCCTGCTACAAAACAAGGATGGTTGATTTGTGATGGAAAGACTTTACATCCTACAGATGCTGGTGCTGATTATACTGGTGAGCAGTATAGACATTTGTATGAATATTTATATAATTCCGTAAATGCTAATTTTCGCAGTGGAGATTATGCAGTATTACCAAATTTAGCTGGGCAGTTTATAAGAGGGTCAGCATTTTTAGATGTTAATTCTCATTCTGCAGAAACTAACAATGGTATCCCTCATAAGAGAGATGCTGGGGATGCACAGGCTGATTCCTTTGAAAGTCATAGCCATGGCTGTGTTTCTGCTGGTAGTCATTCGCATTCTGGTTCAACTAGTACTGCAGGGGCTCATTCTCATACCTATACTTATTATCCGAAGGCAAGTACCTCTGATGATAAGGGGAATAATCACGCAGAAATATCTAAACATGCAACAACTGGAACTACAAGTTCAGCTGGAGCACATTCTCATAGCTTATCAATTGATAGTGCTGGAAATCATTCACATACTATACAAAATAGTGGAGGGAATGAAACACGACCTGTAAATGTTGCTATGTTTTATCTTATTAAATATTAACAAATAATTAAAAAATTAAAGATTGAAGATTTAAAATTTAAGATTGAAAATTAAAAGATTTAAAATTAAAGAAAAATTTAGAGGTGTTTTAAGGATTGAAGAATACAACGAAAAAGTGGATTAAGATTGCTGAGTATGATTATAAAACTGCAAAAGCTATGTATAAGTCAAAAAGGTATTTATATGTGATATATTGTTGTCACCAGGCTATTGAGAAATTTTTAAAAGCAAAAATTTCGGAAATACAGGATAAATTACCCCCTTATACTCATAATTTAAAACGACTATTAAAATTAACCAAAATTAAGGATTTTTCAGAAGCATTTAAAAATATTATTTATGAATTAGATCCATATTATTTACCAGCAAAATATCCTGATGTAAAACAGGATTTGTTAAAAAATATAAATAAAAATTTTTGCAAGAGAATATTAGAAGAAACAGGTAAGTTAATAAAATGGTTAAAAACAAGAATCAGTTAAAAAAATGTATTAAAAAATATTATGAAATTATCAGTAAAAAATATAAAATTGGCTATATTATTTTATATGGTTCTTATGCAAATGGACATCCACGCGAATATAGTGATATAGATTTAGCTATAATTTCAGATGGGTTTAATAGTAATTATTTAAAAACATTAGTGTTTTTATCAAAAGCTACAGATGAAGCTGATGCCATTGATATTGAACCTGTAGTTTATTCAACAAAGGAATATAAGAATACAGAGAAAGGGACATTTTTAGATGAAATAAAGCGAACTGGTAAATTAATATTTAAAAATGGTAAATTTTTGTTTTAAGTATATAAATTAAAGATTAAAGATTAAAGATTATGAAAATTAGGATTTTATTTTGTTTTATTGTTTGGCTGGTGCTTGGTAAAAGTTTAATTGCATTTGATTGTAATGATACTTTTAATCAGGCAAAAGGGTTGTTTAAAAAAGGGGAAATTAGTAAGGCTGTTGGATTGTATCAGGATATTATTACTGATTGTACTAATGGGGATGTTAAAAATAAGGCTTTATTTGAATTGGGGAAGTGTTATTATTATTTAAAAGATTATTCTAAATCTATTAAGATGATGGATAATTTAATAAATTCTGTGACAAATAAAGAGATTAAAATCAAGGCAATTAATTTTAAGGGAGATGTTTATTATTTTACTAAGCAGTATGATAAAGCTATCAGTGCATATAATGGACTTGTTGAGAAATATAAAGATAATGATTTGTTTACTACCAAACTGCAGATAGTTAAGAGCTACATGAAGCTTAAGGATTCAGATAAAGCAGGGGAATTGCTTTTTAAAATGAAGGAGAAGTATAAGGATACTAAATATATTAAGCAAATTGAATATTATATTCAAAGGTTGTGAAATTAATATTACCGCAGAGTCGCAGAGAACGCAGAGGGAAAAAATATGTTAGGATTAATAATAACTTTTTTAGGGATATTAATATTTGTTAGTATACTTGTTTTACCAGAAATCATTAAAAATTGGAAATTAAAGACAAAACATTAAAGGTTGTGAAATTAATATTACCGCAGAGTCGCAGAGAACGCAGAGAAATTAAAAATATTAAAAAGTTAATATTTGTTTTTTATTTATTCCTCTGCGTCTCTGCGGTAATATTAATTTTAGGAGAAAGATTATGAAGGTTATTGGAACATTTATAATTTATTTTTTTATGTTTATTCAGTTTTTGATGGGGGAAATGTCTTCTGATAGGTATAAGAATAAATTTGGGAGTTTTTCTTCTGGGGGATATGCTGAATCTTTAAATTATAAAAGTCTGAATTATATTGGGCAGGGATTTGAGAGCGGCACTAATATTGGAAATAGTTATGATGGATATTCCGGATTAACTTATTTTCCTATGTTTGATCTTTATTATGAATGGTCTTTAATTAATAATGATTTAACTGTTTACTGGATGGATTATGGGAGTGAATATAATATTCTTCTTACTTCTTCGGCAGAAAAAACAAATGCAGTTCCAGAAGGTGATGTTAATAATATTAATTTGGACTCTGGTAATGATAAATATACTTTTAATAATGTTCCTGATAGTAAATATTTGTATTTTCACATTCAGGCAAAGGATAATATGGGTACATGGTATCCACATCACAGTGCAGCTATGCATCATAAGATATTATCCAGACAAATGCTGGTTTTAAAGTATTATGAAGAAGAGTTTCAGACTTTTAACATTTTAAATAAAGGGACATGGAGAAGAGCTGGTATCTGGGGGGTAAATTCTGATCCTGTTAATAGTATTTTTTATCTAACTAATTCAGGTGTTGGAGAAGAAAAAATATATATTGAGAAAAATACTCCTACATGGAAGAAATATGAATATAAGATTAAATTGAAAAAGATTAATGGCAACAATAATGTTGGAATAATATTTAAAATGCTGGATGTAAATAATTATTTTTTATTTAAGATTCAAAATTCAAAATTAAAGATTGAGAAAAATACTGGAGAGATTATTAAAGAGAAAAATTTAAGTATTAATTTAAGTAATTATGTTGAATTTAAGATAAGAGTACGTTATGATGAAAACAGCGGGTTTAGTTATTTACAGGTTTATTATGATGATAATAAGGTTTTTGATATGTTGTATGGGTTTCCGATTTATGGAGGAGTTGGGGTTGAAACAGATAATTGTAAAATTGTTATAGATAAAGTTATTATTAGACCTATTAATTAAAATTTTATGGGAGGTTGTTAAAAAAAAGAGCCACAGAGACACAGAGTCACAGAGAAAATATTAAAAGTAATTTTTTC
>CBDVEP010000085.1:0-14032 GCA_965373035.1 uncultured bacterium | reverse complement strand
ATAACCAAGTTCAGTTATTTCTTTAAATTTAATTTTAAATTCTTCTAAATTCATAATTTAATTAAAGCTTTTTGAAAAACATACTGGATACTTTAAATGTGATAATGCATCCCTTTATACTCACCTTTAGATATCTAATCATTAATATCTTCATTATATATAATTATAACTAACTCGTCAATTTATTTATCAGATACAATAGTTCTTCAAGCCTTTTTTTCTGAAAATATTTTCTTCATATATGCTGTATTTATATTAAAATATTTTATTAATGACAAATCGGAAGAATTAATTTCTCCATATTCAAGCATTACCAATGGAGATAGGATAATTTCTTTTAAAGTGCTTGATGAGATAATACATAATTGGAACTTATTGACAATAGTAATTAAAAACAATTCATCTTTTTTTATAAAGACTTATAAAAAATATTCACAAAATAAAATTGATGATAACCAATTAAAAGATATTCTATTTGAATTCATTTTGACGCATTCAAACCAATTCAATGGAATGTTCTCAACAATTTTTAATTTTAATATTAAAAATTTTATTAAGGAAATAAAAATTAATCTCATTCGTAAAATTAAACGAATGAAAGAACTGGAACAAATTAAGAAATTGCTTCCCGATAATGAGATTCTTGATAATATTGAAACAGCATTAAAAAGTGCATTTTATATGCATTTTCGGCATATATATAATAACACAAAAAAATATAAAATAAGTAGTGCTTTTAAATCCGCAATATTTCTTTTCATCAGAAATTTTGCTTATAGTGGTATGTTCCGTTATAATTCTAATGGTGACTTTTTAATGTTCCATATGGCGGTATCCCCCTGTGTCAGGGTAGTTGTCATCTCCTTTATTAGAGGCGACAACTACCCTGACATATGGGGTAATCATTATTAATATAATACTTATAATTATATGTTCCCTGATTCACTTGAAGTGTGAGTGAATATTTATAATTTGTAGCAGGGTACTGGTCCAGTTGATAAACAGGAGACAGTGCCCTGTCATTCATATCACCTCTTAAATGAATGGATGTAAGGACTTTTCCTTCATAATCATAATAATTAAAAGTAACTTGAACAGGAGGATAAAAATATACTGTTTCACTTATGAATTACTCCAAAAATATCAATAAACTAAATTTCCACGACCTTGCCATCAAAACTTCCCTGTTAAATCCACTATATACTGATTGCCGAGATAAGGATGTGCCTGTAATCCAAAATCAATATTACCATATTTCATTTTCAGACCAATTCCAATACTGTACATATCATTTTTACTTATCCCTGCTCTTACTGCTATAACATTATAAAACCACAATTCACTGCCGAATCTTAAAACTATTGATTTATTTTTCTTAAATTCTTCATCTAAAGCTACATGGAAATAATCAGTAAAATCAACTTTAATACCTGTTGTAAAGACCCTTTCACTGGCATAATTGGAGCTGTCATCTGAAAATCGTATTCTGGGATTGGTTAAATTTTTTGCACTAATTCCAAACCTCATCCATTTAATAAAATGAAGGATTAATCCTGCATCCATACTAAGAAAGGATATTTGACTGTCAAAAGATGTTTCATTTTCTGCTAAATCTACAGAGAAAAAATAGTACTTAAAATTCATCCCAATTGATAAAAAATCAGTTGTTTTCCAGCCACAGCCAAGAATAATTTCATTTTGAGTATAAGCATCAGTTAAACTTAAATTATAATAAGAAAGACCTATTCGTAAATATTTGTAAGGAATTACACCAGCTATTTTAAAATGAAAAAGATTGTCCACATCATAAAGCGGCATATATGTAAAAACAACATGAATTTGATTAATTTCTGAAAGTCCTGCTGCATTATAATATAAAGCATTAATGTCTTCTTCAGTTACAAAGGCTCCTGCCATGCCAAGAGGTCTGCCTCCTTTAATGACCTCAGCAGATATATTATTAGAAAACAAAAGCAGGGAAATAATAATAAAAACTGTTGTTGTATTTTTCATAATAATAATGTTTTTAATATAAGCCACAGAGTCACAAAGACACAGAGTTATTAAATAACATTTTGTAATTCATATTCTCCTCTGTGCCTTAGTGGCTTTGTGGCTAATTAATTCTTATATACTTAACATTTCTTTGCTAATTCACTAGATAAGCTCCTGTTTTTTTTACAACTGAAATGCCTGATGCCTGTGCTTCAATATAAATTAAATATAATCCAGGAACAGCCAGTATATTATCATTATTGTATCCATGCCATTGAATAATCTGGTGACCTGCTGTTAAATTATTATCTTTCTGATAAGTAAAAATTAAATCTCCTTCAATATTAAAAATCCTGACACTTACTTTTGCATCCTTTGTTAAAATATAACTTATGTTTAAAACATCATTAATTTCATCATTATTTGGAGTAAAAACACGATTTTTAACTATTAAATCCCTGATCTGAAGCTGCTGATATTTCAGGCTGGTAGTATCAACAGCTATTGTGGAAACATCTCTTATATTTACATCCATATCAGGATAACCATTGCAATCTGAATCAATAGGTATAATAATACAATTATCTATAGTCACATACTCACTAGTTTGAGGCAAGTCTTCTGTTGTATCAGGAGCACTATCCGGAGAGGAAGAATCATCTCCCCCTGTTATAACTCCTGTTATTTTTAAAACAGCACCTGATAAGACTTTACCTTCTCCCAGAATGTATAAAGTATGCCAGGGTATTCTTGCTTCTATTCCTCCCTTAACTGTACCATTAAAAGTAGCAGCAGTACTAATCTCAAAGGTCTTTTCTGTAACACCTGATGATGATTCGATTTTCCAGAACTGGGGAAAAGTATTATTATCCCTGCTTGCCAGGAAAAAATCAGGTTTTATATTTTCAAAATTTAATTTTCTTTTCCAGGAATTCAGAGAATCAACAGTTGTAATTCCCAAATTTTTACCTGTATCCAGGTAAATGATGATATTATTACCATTAATAACAGCATCACTTCCTATATACAAATTATTATTATCCCATGTAAGTTTAATACTGGAAATATCATTATAACATCCCCAACTGGAATCATAATCAGATTCATGATTTCTACCGCTCAGTTCAGGAGAAAGCAATATCTGGTCTGGTTCTTTATTAAAATCAGAGGTATTGCCATTTATTATAATTTTTCCAGTTTTATCAGGTTCAGATTTTGAAAATAAACATGGAATTTGGAGCATTAAAAGAATGATTAAAAAATGAAGAAATTTCACCAGTTTCATCCTCAGAAATAATTGGTTAAATATATTATACCCCGTTTTTAATGCTATGTCAATTAAAAAAAATTGCCATTTTATTTTAATATACTAATGTTTTAATGAGTTCTTATGTAAAAGGAGTAAAAATATATGGAAGAAAAAAGAAAATATAAAAGAGTACCAGTTGAAGCTGTTATGATGTACCAGATTGTAGATTATCCTGAACAATAAATAGGTGCCAGGTCTTCACTTTATCACTTTTTTATAAAAAAGTGATAAAGTGAAGACCTGGCACCTAAACTACACTAAATAATCTCTCATGTGATCAAAAAAGCTTCTTGGAGCAGGGGCATTATTTTCCTTGGAAAGTTTAGCAAGTTCCATATATAATTGTTTTTCTCGTGAAGATAGCTTTTTGGATATTTCTACATGTACACGGACAAGTTGATCACCCTTTCCATATCCATGAATATCATTAAACCCAAGAGATTTTAAACGAAAAACACGACCACTTTGAGTTCCTGTTGGAATCTTTATTTTTACTTTTTTCCCTTCAATAGTTTCAACCTCAATTTCTGTCCCTAAAACAGCTTGAGGTATATTTATAGAAACTTCACAATAAACATCATTTTCCTTTCTCTCAAAAAATTTATGTTTTCTTACACTAATAAAAATATACAAATCACCATTTGAGCCTCCCTGACGACCAGCTTCACCTTCCCCTGTTATTTTTAATCTTGTTCCATCCTCTATACCAGCAGGAATATTAACTGATATTTTTCTTTCCTTCTTAACCACACCAGCTCCACGACATTTTTTACATGGATGCGAAATTGTCTTTCCAGCCCCATGACATGTCGGACATGAAGAAGCCATACTGAAAAAACCATGGGATTGTCTGACTGTTCCTGTCCCACGGCAGGTTGGACAGGTGTTTGGCTTATAACCATGATCAGAACCACTTCCTTTACAATTGTCACATGTTTCATTTCTGGGAATGGATAATTGAATTTCCTTTCCTTTGACAGAATCATTAAAATCAGTAGTTAGATCATACCTTAAATCAGATCCTCTGAATCCTCGGGATTTTTTCTGTCGGCTACCAAAAAAATCAAAACCAAAGAAATCATCAAAAATACTCCCCCCGAAACCTATATCAGAAAAAATACTTTCAAAATCTACACCACGAAAAATATCTTCATGACTGTAATGCCCATCTATTCCTGCATGACCAAAACGATCATACTGAGACCTTTTTTCCTTATCTGATAAAACAGCATAAGCTTCAGATATCTCTTTAAATTTTTCTTCACACTCATTTTTATTACCTTCAGATGCTCTATCTGGATGATACTGCATGGCTAACTTTCTATATACTTTCTTGATATCTTCTTCTGAAGCACTTTTAGATACTCCCAGTATGTCATAATAATCTCTTTTTGTAGTCATAATAATAATATTCCTTATTTGGTTATTTGGTACCCTTAATTTCCTACTTTTACTTTTGCAGCCCTTAACAATTTTTTTGAAAGAATATACCCTATTTCAAAAACTTCTAAAATAACATGTTCTTTACTATCATCAAGACCTTCTGCAAGAACAGCCTGATGAACAGCCGGGTCAAATATATCACCTTTCACCGGGTTTATCTCTTTTAATCCATATTCATTTAAAATATTCATAAGCTGTTTATAAATTAATTCTGCCCCATTATAAAAAGATTTAAACTGCTCATTATCTATTCCATTTATTTTCAATGCACGCTGAAAAGCATCAATAACAGTTAATAACTTAATAATTAATGATTCATTAGAAAGTTTAGCATTTTCATCATATTCTTTCCATACCCTTTTTTTATAATTATCAAATTCTGCTTTAATCCTCTGAGCCAGAATTTTATTTTCTTCTGCTTCTTTATTTTTCTCTTCTAATTTCTGTTTTAGTAATTTTAATTCATGATTATGCTCTTTATTCTTAATGCTATCTTTTTTATCTTTTAATTTTTCTTTCCCGTGCTCTTTCTTTTCTTGATCTTCATGTAACATTTTTAACCTCAATTTTTTATATGTATGTAATTACAAAACAGATATTTGTCAAGACAAGGAGTGGGAACATTCATTTCAACAACTTAATCAATTCTGATCGGGGTATTAAATCAATTGGATATTTTTCGGAAAATGCTATTGCATTTGTTTCAAAATCAGCTAAAGTAATATAATATCCTTTCCTGCAGCTCATTGTTCTAATCTCTCTTAAAAAATTCTCCAAAACACCTATTGTAATGATATCAAATGAACGATTGAGATAAATTAACACGGAATAAGAATAATTTAAAGTTGTTTCATTTGCCGATATCTGAACAATATTATTATCCAAAAAACTTATATTCCTTTTTTCCAGAGAAAATTTTTTTAAAATCTCCTCTATTACTATAATTAATCTATCATTATCTGCTTCAATTATATCTTTTATAACTTTCTCATTTTGAATATCACTGAACCGTAAATATTTTTCTTTTATATCTTTATAACCAGCATCCATATAAAATAATTTTTTCCATACCATCATTAGATTCTCAATCTGACCCTGCTTCTCATAACATTCACCTAAATTATAATACACATCTTTTTTTAAAGGATGCTCAGTCGGGATTTCATCATTTACCATTTCATAATAAATAACAGCTTTTTTATAATCATTCTTATTCTGATAACAATTGCCTAAAAGAAAATAAAGTTTAAACAATTTATCACCTGCTTTATCTTCTAAAGCTTTTTCTGCATAAGAAACAGCAGAAATATAATTATTATTTTTATATTCAAGTTGTGCTAAATAATAATAGTGGGTTAAAAAAGTTTTATTAAGTTTTATGCTCTCCTTTAAATTCTCAACAGCCCTGTCAGTAATATCCATATAATAGTAAATCCTGCCCATAAGATAATAGCTATTATAATCTTTAGAATTATATTTAACTGCATTATATAAAAATTTTAAAGCATTATCATTTTTTCTTTGTTTAAAATAAATTTCCCCTATTTTAGCATAAGCTGAAGCTAATTGTGGTTCATATTGAGTAACAAGTAAATATTCATTTAAAGCCATGTCAGGTTTATTAAGCTGTAAAAATACATCCCCAAGTAAATAATGAACATTCCCTGCTTTTAACTCTTTAAAAGCATCAGGATTTTTTATAACAATCTTTAAACTCGCCAGTGCCTGCTGGTAATTTTTAAAATTATAATTTATCCTGGCATTATACCAGTGAACCATATAATCATCTTTGGATGATTTTAATAATGACCTTAAAACAGTATTTGCTTTTTTATAATTTTTCTGTTTTAATAAATTTTCAACTTTTACTAATTTAGATTCTCCCAGTAATTTAATCAATATTAATATTACAAAGGTAATAGCAATAACAACTAAAATAATAATAACAAATAAAGGCATGTTTCTTAGATAATCCCCTTAAAATATAAATATAAATAAATACCTACTAAAAGTAATATAAAGCTTCCTAACATAAATAAAAATGTTCGAATATTTTTAGCTTTCCTGCTTTTTTCCGCTATTTCAGGTGTCATAATATTAATCTGAGCCTGTTCAATACATTTCACTACAAGACCCGGGGCGATTTCTGAAATAACTAAATAACCTGATATTTCATCATACTCAACATTTCTTATAACCGCTGGTATGGGAATAACCTTATCCTCATTAAAGGCATTTAATAAATTTAAATAATATTTATCCTTGGTAGTTTTATCAGGCAGCCGAATTAAAATGACAATGCCTGGTTTTAATTGAGTAATATTTACGCCTTTAACCGGAGATATTTCCAGCATGCCTTCTAATATAACCTCATTTGAGCTTTCTTCTTCTTTTGCTTCTTCTGTTTTTTTTTCTTCGACATCCTCTTTCTTTTCAGTATGACCTTCAAGTGCAATAAAAAATTTATTAATAAGTTCTATACCAATAGACAAATTAGCTGCTTCTAAATTTAAAGATTTGTTGATAATACCTGTTAATAAAGTATTAATTTCTTTTTCCTTTCCCTCGCCAATAAATGCAATTATTTTATCCATATGTTCAAATGTTATTGTGGATTGGATATCTGTTTTAAGGTCACTGCTCTGGTTGGTAAGATTTTTCCCTCCCCATTCTAAATCTATCAACCGTCTTTCCAGTTCAGACCATTTTAAATAAGGCGGTATGTTTTGAAGTGACTCATCAAATGAAACAACAGTAAAATTTCGCTCAATAGCCTTTGTTTCAAGATTAATAAAAAAAATAAATAATCCTTTTAAATTAACTGCCTCATCCTTGAATGCCCCTTTAATGGCTGCAATATTTTTAATCTCACCACTGATTAATTTTTGTGCTTTATCTCTATCCCCTCCTGCAATCTCTATAGCCAATTCAAATTTCTTTTTTTCTTTTTCAAATTTATCAACAGCTTGATTTATATTATTGTTTTCCATAATATCAGTAATTATAATAGAACTGATTTGTTTGTCAAATTAAAAATATAATGGTTTATAATCGGTTATCACCTCTTTTAAGCAATAAAGTAGTAGGAAAGTAGGGGAGACTAAAAGTCTCCCCTACTTTCCTACAGTTGTGATTACATAAGAGACGGTAACTAACCGATTACAATACTTTAAATTAATATTTTTTTCTATTATCCGATATACTTACTATAAAATAAGGAATTTACTAATGGGTGTATTTATAAAATTAAAATTTCTACTTATTGACCTATATTATAATTTGAAAAACAACATCAGAAATAGTTGTGATAGAACTGCTCTTAATATTAAATACTCCCCTTTTTTTACAAAATTGTTTACAAAAATAAATCATAAAACCCTGTTTGTTTTAATCTGCACCTATATTTTATTCATTTCCATACAATTATACCTGTTTACAACCCTATGGCGGCCCCAGGACATTGATGAACCTAAAAATAAAGGCTATCTGTCCAGGTTTGTGTTTAATTATAAAAAAATGGGCTTTGATATTGAAAACAACTTAAAAAAATATACTATTCAACTGGAAAATTTTGGTAAGGATATATCTGTTCCTTTTTATTTAAACTGGATTGTGGATATTCAAAAAAGATTAAAAAAAGAAATCAAAACAAATAAAGATATTAAAACATTATTTATATTTAATCATCATGGGAGGCTGCTTAATTTCATACCAAATATTGAAAAATTCAGAAATACTAATTACCAGTTTACACCTTATTTAAAAAATGCTCTTTATTATTTTTCTAAAAACAAAGCCCCATATATTTATTTTTATACAGACAGTAAAATAATTTTAAATAAATATAGATTACAAAAAGGGACTTATATTGAAAAATCAAGAGATTTTATCTGCATACCGTTTTATTCTAAAAAATTATTAAAAAAATCTGATAAAATGTCCAGTGAAATTACACTTGATATTAATACGTTATTCAAAAAACAAACATATACAGATGACCATGTTCCATATTTAATGCTCTTCACACCAATTTATAACCAGGTTCAGACTATGATTGGTATAGCAGGATTTAACATAGATATTGATTCTATATTTAAGGAGGCTTTTTTAAAAAATGATAATCAGTTTCATACATTTGTAGTTAATGATGACGGGGTTATTGTTTACTCTTTAAATAAAAAATTAATCGGCAGATACATTCTTTATAATAAAACAATAAATACACTTGTACAAAAAGATAAAGAAGTATTAATTTTTAAAAATGTGCCTTTTTTAAAATACCAAATAAATGTCAGTGGGAAAACATGGAATATGATTGCCAGAATAGACCCAGATAAATTGACTGCTGCTATAAAGCAGGTTCCTATTTATAATCCCCTGCTGTATGTTTTTTTTATTATTGAAGGCATATTGTTCATAAGTTTATTCCTTCTTTTTAATAAACATATAACCAGACCTATTAATAACTTTTCAACTGGATTAAATAATCTTTCGAAAGGACATCACATGGAAAAAATTGAACTTAACCATACTGATGAATTTAAATTAATAGAAAACAGGTTTAATAATTTAACTGACAAGGTAAAGGGATATTTAGTTTTCGGGAAAACCATATCCCGTGAACTGGTAGATGAATATTTAGAAAATCATCCTGCTGCTGATATCAAAACAGAAGAAAAAGCAGGAACAATCCTATTCCTGAAAATAAAAAATATTGTTAAAATAAAAGGAAAAATTCATCAGGAAGAATTTGATATTCTAATGAACAAATTCTTAAATGATATAGAAATATCTGTTTCTCAACATAAAGGATTTATAGAGTCATTTTCCAGTGATTCTATTCTTGCCATTTTTGGAATCCCTGTTAATGGGTATAACCATGCACAAAATGCCTATGAATGTTCAAAAAAAATATTTAAAAACATAAGACTTTTTAACAAATTAAATAATATAGACTTTAAATTATCTATCAGTATAAATACTGGAGATGTATTTTATTCACAAATGCAGTCTAATTATGGAAAATTGCTTGTCTCACTTGGAAATACAATAAAAAAAGCTTACTATTATGAATCAATAATAAATCCAAGTGTTCTTGCTCTTTCAGATAAAACAATGAATATTCTTTATCCAAAACCAAAAATGCAAAAAATAATTCATCTGAGTATAAAAGATCAGGAAGAGACAGATAAAGTGTTCCTTACCTCTATTTAATATTTGACAAATAAAATAAATAAAATATTCTTCTTTTAATGAATCATCAGGTTTTTTATAAAAATGATATCATCCACTTTCAAATTGTCCCCAAAAAAATACAGCATATATATATAAAAATATATCCTGATAAAAACATCATTGTATCTGCTCCCCCTTATACTGATTTAAATAGAATTAAAAACCTGATAATAAAAAAAGGACATTGGATATGCAAAAAATTAAATGAATGTGAACAAAAGAAAGAACTGCTCGTTAATAATAAAATATTATTAAAAGGACATTATATCCCTTTAGAATTCTCTTCGCTACTTAATAAAAAAGGAATTATACTTATTGAAAATAAATTAATTGTAAATAAAAAAATTAAAAATATTAAAAAAAAACTAGAAAATTTTTTAAAGGAAGAGACTTTTAATTACATAGCAAACAATATTCAGAAATACAGCAATTTATTAAAAGTATCTTTTAAAAATTTTAAAGTTAAGAAAATTAAAAAATGGGGCTACTGTAAAAGAAATGGTGAACTGGTCTTTAATTTATATTTAATTGCACTTCCTCATAGATTAATTCATTATATTTTATTACATGAAATCGCTCATCTTATTCATTTTAATCACTCCAGGAAATTTAACAACCTGCTTTTAAAACATTTTCCAGATAAAAAATTAATAGATAAAGAGCTTAAAAAGTATCACCTTCAACTTTAAAAATTTATTGACTACCCATTTTATTGTAATATATTATTAATCCATTTGCAAACATTAGGAGAAAGAAATCATGGATAATAAAAGACCATATAATTTTTATGCAGGTCCTGCTATTTTACCTTATGAAGTAATGAAAAAGGCTCAGGATGAATTATTAAATTTTGCAGATACCGGCTTATCAGTAATGGAAACAAGCCATCGCAGCAAAGAATTTGATGCAGTTATAAAACAAGCAGAAGAAAAAATTAAAAAAATCATGAATATTTCTGATAACTATGATGTTCTCTTTCTTCAGGGTGGTGCCAGCCTGCAGTTTGCCATGATACCTATGAATTTTTTAAATAATAAAAAAGCAGATTATATAAATACAGGAAACTGGGCAAAACTTGCTATAAAAGAAGCTAAACTTCTTGGTGAAGTTAATATTGCTGCATCTTCTGAAGATAAAAATTTTTCTTATATTCCAGAAGTTTTAAACCTCACAGGAGATGCCCAGTATCTCCATATAACATCCAATGAAACAATAAATGGTATCCAGTGGAAACATTTCCCGGAAGCAGGAGATGTTCCATTAATTGCTGATATGTCATCTGATATTATGAGCAGAAAAATTGACATTAATAAATTCGGACTTATTTACGCAGGAGCACAAAAAAACATAGGCACATCCGGAGTTACTCTTGTTATTATAAGAAAAGATATGGTTGAAAAAAGTAATCCTTCTCTTCCAGCTATGTTTAAATATAAAACTCATTCAGAAAAACACTCTCTGCACAATACACCACCTGTGTTTGGGCTTTATATTGTTAATCTTGTTATGGATTGGATTCTTGAAAACGGGGGATTGGAAGGTGTTGAAAAAACAAATAATGAAAAAGCCCAAATTTTATATGATTATATCGACAGTACAGAATTTTATATGGGTCTGGTTGAAAAAGAACACCGCAGTAAAATGAATATTGTTTATAGAATAAAAAATAATGATCTGGAAGGAAAATTCATTGATGAAGCAAAAGCAAATGGTATTATAGGAATTAAAGGTCATCGCAGTCTTGGGGGCTTAAGAGCATCTATTTATAATGCCATGCCTATAGATGGAGTTAAAGCCCTGATTGAATTCATGAAAAAATTTGAAACAAAAAATGGATAAAAATTTTATTACACTTTCGGCTTTATGAATTTTTTAAAAAAATATAAACTGGACTGCTGTTTTTTTGATGGATATAAGCCGTGTCAATATAAAAAAGTTGACTGTATTAAATGCCCTCAGTATAAGCCAAAAGGCAAATTAATCTGCCTGATAAACTTAGATGCTATGGGGGATGTTCTTATGACAACTGCTCTCTTATTACCTATTAAAAGAAAATATCCAAAAAGCTATATTATCTGGATTACAGAAAAGTCATCAATGGCTGTATTAAATAATAATCCTTTAATTGATAAGGTCTTTCCATTTGACTTTGAATCATATTTATCAATCAGTCAAATTAAATTTGATCTTATCCTGAATGTTGACAAATCACTTCGCAGTGCTTCACTTGCTATGAGTCTAAAAGGTAAAACTAAAAAAGGATATGGCATCTCTGGATATGGTTCTATTATTCCTTTAAATAAAGAAGCACAATATGCTTATGAGCTTGGACTGGATGATGAGTTAAAATTCAGGAAAAATATTCAAACGGGTCAGCAGATTTTAACAGAGTCATTTGGCTTTGAATATAAACAGGATGAGTATGTTTTTAACCTTGATAAAGAACAGATTCAATTTATTAAAAATTATAAAAAAGAACAAAACATAATGCATCAGGATATTATTATTGGATTTAATACAGGATGCAGCCCTCTTTATCCTTATAAAAAATTTAAAAAAGAACATGTTATCTCTTTATGCAGGTCTATTCATAAGGATTATCCTGATATTAAAATCGCCTTATTTGGCGGAAAAAATGAAACAGATAGAAATGAACAAATAAAAAAATCCTTATCTTTTCCTGTATTAAATACTCCTACAACAATGGGACTGAAAACCGGTATTGCTGTAATGGATATTGCTGATATTATCTTAAGCGGTGATACACTGGGTATGCATATAGGTATTGGATTAAAAAAAAGAATGGTTGTCTGGTTTAATGTAAGCTGCCATCAGGAGATTGATTTATATGGAAGAGGTGAAAAAATTATCTCACATGTGGAATGCAGCCCCTGCTGGAAGAGGAAATGTGACAGCCTTAAATGCCTGAAAGAGATAGAGTTAAATAAAATTCATGAAGCTATTAAAAGAGAAATTAAAAAAACGAAAGAAAATAAAAATATTAATTCTTAGGCTAAAGCCTATTGGGGATACTGTATTAATCTCACCTGTATTCCGCAACATTAAAAAAATATATCCTCAAGCAGAAATTTCAGTTATAATATATCCAATGGCTTATGATGTTATTAAAAACAATCCAAATGTTGATAAGGTTATAATTTTAAAACGAAATAATTTCAGTAAATTAATTTATTATTTTAAATCCATTTTTAAATATTATCATGTTATCATTGATTACATTAATAATCCCACTTCAACAATAATTGCTTTTTTTACTCATGCTAAAGTTAAAATCGGCAATAAAACAAAAAGAAATTTTTTTTATAACTATCGCTTTAAATTTCATAAAAAAGAATACAGTTCCATTAGATGTTTAAGGCTTTTAGAACCTATTGGCATATCCCGATTTGATGATTATCTTCCGGAGCTTTTTCTGGACAGGCAAGATATTGTTACAGTTAATCGTTTGTTTTCAAGCTTAAAAATCAAAAAACGCGTTACTGCTCTTTTTGTTTCTGCTAAATATTCTACAAGACAGTATCCACCTGAGAATTTCGCCTATCTTGGAAAATTAATCTTAGAAAGAACAAACCACAATATTTTATTTTTATTCGGGAAAGATGACATTCAATCACTTTATACTATACAAAAAATTCTTCCGGAAAATAAAAAAATTTTCTATATCTCTCCAAAAATAACAATTGGAGAATTATGCGTTGTTCTTTCAAAAGTTCGATTTTTAATAACTAATGACACAGGACCAAAACATCTGGCAACAGCTTTAAAAATCCCTACATTAACCATTTTCAGTGCTACTGATGAAGAAGTATGGAACCCCCCAGATACAAAATCACCAACTATTAGAAAAAAAATAAATTGTGCCCCCTGCAACAAATTGTCATGCCCAAAAGGTACTATAGAATGTATGAGTGATTTAAAGCCGGAAGAAGTCTTTAAAGCTTACCCGAGGGCAATCATGGGGTCAGACCCTCAGTTGTGAGTAGCTAAAGCTACTCACTACTGAGGGTCTGACCCCATGATTTTTTTATA
>CBDVEP010000084.1:0-14266 GCA_965373035.1 uncultured bacterium | reverse complement strand
CATTAAATAAAGCCTTTAATTACAGGGTCTAACGACCCTTACACTACAATTTTTGCATAATATAGGGTTATGGGACAGCCTCAATTTGGAATATTTAATTTAGTTAACATTATAAAGATTATGGGTAGATAGAAAAAATTATACAAGCATTAAATCTCTTGAAATCTTTTATTTATATTATCAAGGACATTATTAATATCAAATTTTTTTCTTTCAGTTACGGGGAGTACTTCTAAAAGTTCAGCTTGTATCCTTGATCTCATATCGTCAATTTCCATATCAGTTCTACCAAGGTTATTTTTATATTTATTTAAATCAGTATTAAAATTATCCTCTTCTAGCTTTATTTTAAACAAATTTAAAATATCCTTATCAAATATATTTATTTTCTTTTCAAACAAATAACCCAAATCAAAGAAATCTCTGGGAGCTATTATTCTCCTGGTTGCTGCTGCTCGCATTTTTTCAGCAATTAATTCATTTAATGAAAGGCAATTTATTTCGCCAGTATTGAAAAGAGGTTTTTTAGTAAAGGGATGAATGAATTTATGCTTTATTTGTCCCTCATGAACAGGCATAACAGGTTTGAATCTTAACCCTATTTCAAATTTAATAAATTCTTCTTTATTTAATATAATCGATTCATAATACAAGTAATAAATATATTGCCTGGATTCATTAAAACTTACTCTTTGAGATAGATCAATTTTCATATTTAACTTCAAAAGAAAGGGTTCAATTCCTTCTTTAATCGGTTTGATCAATTGCCTCCTTTTTGTTCTGTTTATATCATTAGAAGGTAAATTAATAGAAAAATCCAGATCTTCACTTAATCTAAAATAATTAAAATATATTTTGCTTAAACACGTACCGCCTTTAAATACCAAATTAGGGCTTAATTTCTGAATATTGTCTAAGACTAAAGTAATATAATAATCCTTTTCAAGTAGTCTTAATGGAAAATTTGTTTGAGCAGATGCTTGTTGTAAAATTTTTAAAAATTCATCTTTATCAGTATGTAACATTTTCTATTAATTTCCATTTTTTATTTATTTTACCTTCCCGGGATTTTACCGGGAAAAGCGTTGTTAACGATGAGTCTTGAATACTATTTATAATCAAAATTAATCCTTTATTTCCCGGAAGACTTTTCTCAATGATATATCCTAATCGCTTTCTTGTAGAGATATTTGGGAACTGGATAGTATATTCTATTAATTTTTTTAAATCTATTTTGTTTTGTTTTAACTGTTCTATAATTATTTCAAATGCTTTTTGAAGACCACCAACAGGTTTGTTGTAATATATCAAATCTATTAGGGTTCTTTCTTTATCACTTACATTAACAGAGACATTATTAATTTTAATTGTTTGAACTCCATAGAACCTTTTAGGAGAAATTTTTAAAATTTTAAAATAAATTCCACCAATAAGTCGTTCACGCTGTAAAGAAGTATTTAAAATAAACATTGTTTGAAATATCTGGTCCGTAAAACCATAATAATTGTACATGGTTGAATATCCAATATAATAGTTACCTTCCGGGAACAATACAGGAGGAATTAAAAATTCATTAATATTAATACCAGCAGGTCCTGACTCAAGGGGAGAATAAAAATATATGCCTTTTTTAATGGATTTTAATAATCCTTTTCTTTTTAGACGTGATAATATTTCATTTCGCATCTTTGGAAAAAATTTAAACAAACTATCAAATTGTTCTATAGTGAATATATTTAATTTTTCATATGATAATCTGGCAAGAACATCTATTTCTTTAGGGCCCAAATATTTATTAGTTGTATTTTTATTTCTCATAATTGCTTACAAGACAATTATCGTAAATTTTTTTACAATACTTAAAATATTAATTTCTATTATGAAGTCAAGAAAATAATAATACAAACAGCGTTGTCGAATAAAATCATATTTTCTTTTTAGGGAGTTTGGTTATGAACTGTTTCCTGCTTGATTCTTTGTGGTTTCGTCATTCCGGCAATTCGTCACCCCTAAAATCGTATGAGCAAATAGGAGTTAAAAACATAATCACCAAAAAGATCAGGGTTAAATTCACGACCTGCTCTTCCATTGAAATGATAAAGACTTAAACCTAAAAAGCAGTTCTCTATGATTTCATCCCTGAAGTAAGGGTAGATAATAAAGCTTGCATCAAGCAGGTTTGCGATACAGGTAATACCGTAACTTATTTCTGTATAAGTAACAACATTGAAATCAAACATCAGATACTGCTTTCCAACAGTCATACGAGGCATGATGTCCCTCATCAATGAATAATTTTTACGGTCTAACATACCGCTCTCATCATAATAATATTCTGCAGTAATAAAAAAATATTTTGCAAAAGAATAGTCTGCACCAATTGATGCTTTAAAGGTATTTTCTTTTTTTATGTTAAAGCTGTAGAATAGCTCAGACCATAATCCAACTACAGCATCTCCCTTAAAAGTAAAACCAAGAAGATTCATTCCTGAAGAAGGGTCATTTAATACAATAAAATTATTATCAAATGTTGCAATATGTATTTCAGCATTAACTGCAATAACCGTATGGTTTATCTCATTGGAAAAGGATGAATTAGTTGAAAGGTCTATTGATGGAATGATATGCCTTACATCCATTGATGGAACAGCAATGAATTCAATTGAAGAGAGATCCGAAGTATAATATTTAACTGATATACCATCAATACCCTTGAAACTCAGCATATTCAAAAAATAAAACTGGGGAATGAATATGTCAAGGGGTCGAAATATTTTACTTTTTCCCCATGCAGGCAGGAATCTACCTATGGTAAATTTAAAATCCCCTGGTGTAATACTTGCATTAAGAGTGTTTACAACTAGAGATTCAATGTCACCTGAAGTAAGAATCGGGTTATCTTTTTGAAGAGCAAGAGCGTATTCAAGCTCACTTCTAACATGCATAATATCTGATGGTCTGGTATCGAGTTTTAAATCGAGTATGCTTAATCCCATATATGTTGTATGAATTTTTTTTTGATATTCCCTGAAGGAAAGTAATGCTTGTTCATAAAATCTTCCATCCCAGAAAATCTCTGAATGAAGGTTGGTAAAAAACATCAGGCAAAAAAAAATAATAATAATAAATTTTATTTTCATCTTATTTTTCCAGTTGTCTTTTAGAAAATATTGATTTATTTACAGGTTCATCAAGTACTATGGATTTCATTTCAAAAAGCGTGTAAGAACCCTTTCTTTGTTTATTCTTCATTTTTATTTTTATAGGGAAAAATCTGTTTTTTATTTTTTTTACTTTTTGTATAGTCATCTCCTTTAAAAGCATTCCTGAAAGTGCATAATAGCGGATCCTTAAGGCAACAAATCTTTCTTTATCCACCCATATCATCAGACGGGCATAGGTTATCTTTTTCACTTTTGCCGTAAGCTCAAGTTTATAGCAGTCCCTGTTTCTGACTTTCTCAGTTCCAAGGAGTTTTGCCTTATACTTATCAATAAGCTTTTCATTATCCATTGAATCCTCATAGGAATAGTCCGATCCCATCATGGAATCACGCAGTTTATGTCCTGAGATCTTATCCGGTCTTTCAGCATACGCTCCTTTGATCCAGAGCTCATCACCCAGCTTCAGATATTTCATTCCGCGGTCACCGGGATTTGTGAATTCAATATAGGCCTTATTCTTACCGAGTGCAAAGGCATTAAATGTCTTGATGCGAGGACTCTTTCTCCTTCCTTTTTTAATGGTCATGACTCCACTGTATTTAATGGTCTTGAAAACTTCATTATCATCCACTTTTTTCAGAATCTCTTCAGGAGTTAATGCCTGTATTTCTCCTGAAACAATCAATAACATTATTAATGAAATAATATACTTTTTCATTTAAAACACCCCCTTCATGGCTTCTACAGGCTGAATTCTTGCTGCTTTTGATGCAGGGATAAAAGCGCATAGAGAAGCGACTATGACTCCATAGACAAAAGCAAAGATAAGAAGATCGACTCCAAAGTAGAAATAAACTATATTAGAGACCGCCATATCGCTCATGGCACCGCCTGTCATCTTGGCAATATTAAAACCAATCTTTGAAAAGGAATAACTCAAAATCCCACCTGTAACTGTTCCTATAAAACTGCCGATTATACTGATTATAACTGCCTCGTAGAAGAAAAGTTTGACAATAGCAGCGCCCCGCATACCTAACGCTGCTATGGTACCGATCTCCTTCATTCTTTCATATACCACCATCATTGTGGTGTTAATGATAACCAGAGAAGCCAGGGCAAGAAAGACTAGATATACAACGCCGTATATTTTATCAGCCATGGCAAACATTTTAAAAAACTGGCCTCCGCCCTGGTCCTCCCATGACTGAGCCATATAAGGATTGTCAGGTTTGGTTTCCAGTATCTTATTTATCTCTTCTGAAACAGGGATACTGTTATCCATATCATCCAGATATATACCCAGTTCCATCACCTCATATTCCATTTTCAGGAATTTTGCGGCAACAGAGAGGGGAAGAAAAAAATACATCTTGTCAAATTCAGGTACACCATAAGAAGAGATCCCGACAATTTTAAAAGTCATGTGACCCAGGCCTTCTTCAGCAGTTTTTGACATCATGGTGATCTTGTCTCCTACTTTGACACCCAACTCTTGAGCCAGGACTTTGCCCACTACAATTTCATGTCTTCCCGGAGCATATTCTCTGAACATACGGCCCTGCACGATTTTTTCTTTTAATGGGTTTATCGATTTTTCAAGGTCCTGATCAAAAGCAAATCCCAGAAGATTTTTCCATTTTCCTTTCATATTAAGAATGGCACCGAATTTGGTCCTGGGAAGAATATGCTTTATCCCTTTTACCTTTCTTACCAGTTCAATGACTTCCGTATAATCTTTATCATACCCGTAGATACTTAAGTCCAGGGGCATCAATTTTTCCTCTTTAATATAATCTTTATTAAAAATTTTTACGTGGGCGGTTTGAAAGGCAAACACATTATTCTTTATATTATTTCCAAAACCTGTTATATAGGATTTCATAAAACAGATAAACAGGACAGCCATGCCTATGGCTATAGCGGACAGAACTGTCCTCCTTTTATTACGGCTGATGTTTCTCAAAGCCATACGATAGATATAAAGTGATTTCATAATATTACCCTCGTATCTTAAATATATCTGATAGAATCCGTGATCTCCATCTTAACTGCTTTTCTGGCAGGAATGATACTCACCAGAACGCTGCAGAGTATTCCAAAGATGACAGCCGTTACCATCATCTCCGGGTTCCATTCATTATAAAATACCGTACCTGTTCTGTACCCGTAATCCATGTCCTTGTAAGCAGCAGTAAAATCAAGGCCGTAATATACAGAATAAGCGCTTATTCCTATGCCGAGTATAAGACCCATTAATGACCCGATAATTCCGATCCCGGCAGCCTCAACAATAAAGCTTGACACGATATCCTTATCACGCATACCCAATGCCCGAAGCATCCCGATCTCTCTTATCCTTTCAAAGACAGCCATAAGCATAGTATTGACGATCCCGACTGCAACAATTATAAAAATTAACAATATCATAATATTGGAACCACCTTTCTTGGTCTGGCTTAAAGCTATAAAATCAGAGCCAAGTTCCTGCCATGTCTCGGTTGTAAGATGGTTGAGTCCTTCTGAAGAAAGAAGTTTTTTCACTTCTCCCAGGGTCGGTTCATTATTACCGCTTTTTGTAGCAAATGCGATCTCAGTGGCTGTTCCTTCCAACTGAAGCTGGTTTTCTGCCATATTCCTGGTTATGAACAAATGATTTCTGTTCACCACCGGATCGGGACAATCATAAATGCCGATAACTTTTACCCTCAGGGCCTGGAATGTGTCATATTTTGTCCTGGTCTCCATGACAAGGTAGTCTCCCAATCCTGCTCCCAGTTCTTTTCTGCAGTGAGCACTGATAAGTATTCCTGTACTATTCTTATCAGGATATTTCCCATCAATGATCTTTTCCTTTATATTAAATACCTTTGAATCCTTTTCAGGATCAATGGCAAAGACCACATAAGGTAGGCCGAATCCCCTTTTATAACTCATCATGCTTTTAAATCCTGTACGGGGAGAGGCAGATGAGCCTGTTTTTTCAGCAATTTGAAAAATTTTTTTTATCTGAGCACTTTCTATAACAGTATCAACAGGAAAGGAGTCCCTGTCTTTCTTATACTCTTTGGTACAGACCGTAAAATTTCCAAATTCATATTTCTTAAGATTACGCCTGGATTCATTATCAGCCCATTTAAGCATCCCGTGTACCCAGATAAGAAGAGCAATACCGAATGCTATGGCAATGGAGGTGATGATGGTTCTTTTTTTATGCCGGGTCAGGTTTTTATAGGCTAAAATGATTATATTCTTCATGATCATTTCCCTCCATTGGTGATCATACCATCATGAAGTTTTATGATACGCCTGGCGTAATCCATAACCATTTTATCATGGGTTGCGAAAATAAATGTTGTTCTTTTTTTCTCATTTAAATTCTTCATAAGGTTCATAATATCGCCACCTGTTTTAGAATCAAGGTTTGCTGTGGGTTCATCCGCCAGTACCATGGCCGGCTCTTTTACCAAAGCACGCGCAATGGCAACCCTCTGCTGCTGACCCCCTGAAAGGTCCAGTGGCCGTCTGTTCTCAAGGCCTTTTAACCCGACCTCTTCAAGTATTTTCATTGTTTTTTTTCTGCCCTCTTCTGCTGAAAATTCTTTTTTTAAGGAAAGAACAAAATTAACATTTTCAAAAGCAGTTAACACAGGGATCAGGTTAAATGTCTGAAAAACAAAACCAATATTATCACGCCTTAAGTCAGCCAGCACATTTTTGTTTTGATCTTTTATTGGGATACCTTTAATTTTCACTTCCCCTTTGGTTGCTTTATCCAGACATCCTATTATATTCAGAAGTGTTGATTTACCACTCCCGGAAGGACCCACAATAGCTGAAAATTCGCCTTGTTCAAAATCCAGTTCAATGTCTTTTAATGCATGAACCACTATGGTGCCAACATGATAATCTTTTGATACATTATTACATTCAATTATTGGCATTTTTGCTCCCTCCTCTTATTTAAATTTTTCTATTAATTCTTTATTAATCAATTATATAAATTTAATATCTTAAATCAATTATTTCTTACAATTGTCAAGTAATTGCTCATATATTAACATTTATCGATTTATGTATAATATTAACCTATATAATAAATACATGCAATAAATTGCACTTTTTAATAAAAATCCATTCTATAATTAAAGTTATTAAACATATTATAATAATCATCCGATAAATATATTAATAAATTAAGAAAACAATGGCACAAATATTGCTTTATATATAAGTATGAATAAAATTACATTATTTTTCATTTTTTTACTTGTTTCTTCAGCTCTGATAGCCAGCGAAGGTACTAATGAATGGTCTGGTGGTTGGCCTGATTGTCCACCAACATCATCCCCTGGAAGATTAACTACCACAGAACTGATAGTTCCTGACCAAACTGATATTCGACCTCTGGCAACAAATATTTTAATTCAAAAATTTAGTATACGAAATAGTTATGCTGGTACTAATAATTTACCCATATTAAGTACTATTAGATTAGATTTAATTGGAACAGCTTCTGACTCTGATATTGATAATGTCCATTTTTATTATGATAAAGATGGAGTCTGGAATGGAAATGAACTGGAATTCCGTACAAATGCTACAAATAATTATATTTTTGGTACTAAATTTTCTAAAAATTATAGTCCGGGTATATTTCAAGATAATAAAGTCAATTTTGGATTAATATCAACAGATGAGATGGGACTTCACCTTCCATGGTCGAATACATATTATTACTATATAACCGTTGATATTAGTCAAAATATCATTGATAAAGCAACTATTGATACAAGAATTTATGGCGTTAAAATGCTTATGTATGTAGGGTGTTATTGGGAACAAAATATGGCTGACATTGATACAGCTATTGATGCCAGGTTGAATGTTATTGCTTCTAATCTGGAAATCATAGGGGAACCCCCTGCACCAGGTATCGATGTAGATACTCCATTTTCTTTAACTGTAAAAGCAGTAGATCAATATGGAAACATTGATAAAGACTATACAGGCACTGTTTATTTTTCCAGTACAGATCCACATGCAGTAATTCCTTATCCTTCAGCAAGTCCTTATACATTTCAATCCTCAGATGAAGGAATAAAAACTTTTAATAATTTCAAACTTTATTCCGGACCAAAGGAAAACATAACAGTCTCAGATGGTGCTGAAGGGCTAAATGATGATGTCAGTGATGATATTATTGTTATTGCTGATGTTGACCATTTTAAATTACTCGGTGACAATACAAATCTTCCTTATGAACCAACCATTACTGCGGGACAGGCTTTATCCACTTTAGGGGTAACAAATATTAAAGTAGCAGCTTATAACTATCTTGCTTCTATTATCGCGGAATATACAGGAAGTGTTTATTTCCATTCATCCTTAAATGGTCCTTATGACTCATTTCCTGCTGATATAAATAATAAATATACATTTACAGGTATTGGTATTGATGATGGCACACATAATTTTTTAGCATCTAAATTTATCCTGACAAAAGCCGGCAAACAAAATCTCATCCTTACAGAGGGGATACATACTGGTGAATGGTTAAATATAACAGTTGTGCCGGATAATTATTCAAAACTATTAATAGAATGTGAAACAAATGTCACTGCCGGTACATTTTTCCCTTTAACTATTCAAGCCACAGACCCTTATGATAATTTAATAGAGGGAGTTTCAACCTCATTAAATCTTGAAATTGAACGCTTAGACTTAGTTACTGATAAGCCTGTAGAGGCTATCTATCCAGCCTCTGGCTTGAAATTATCCGGTGGAACAGTTAGTATAAGTGATGAGAATAGTGTAAAGATAAATGAAGGAGGAAATTTTCGCTTAAATATTACTGATATTAACAGTCCTACTATAAAGACTTATAAAGATGTTTATGTTGATATTACTCTTGAAGGAGCTAATGATTCCGCTGTGGCTTATAATTATATTCACAGAAAAGGTTCTTCATCAGTTGATATTTATTATAATAACAAAACAACCTCTTATGTTTCAGTAGAAGTGGAAATTTATACATTAGCAGGAAAATGTATTAAAAAATTTGAGAAACAGACATCTTTTTCAGGTGTTAATAGGTTAAAATCATGGGATGCGAAAAATGATAATTCTGAAAAAGTAGCCAGTGGAGTTTATTTAGCAGTTATTAAGGCTGGTTCCAAAATAGAAAAACACTTTATTGTTGTGGTGAAATAAAATGAAATTGAAAAAAAATTATTTGATTTATTTAATTTTCTTTATTATCATTTCACTTAACCCACTTAACTTAAGAGCTTATTATTGGGGAACAACTACTATTACTGCTCAATCAATAGATTCTTCTTTATCCAATTTACCCGGGACAACAAATATCATGATTCACAAAATAAGGGTTAGAAATACAGGGGACTCTACAAATGATTTTGCTTATCCAACAAATAAAGCATATCCTCATCTTTATGAAATAGAATTTGAAAATATCGGGACACTGCCCAGTTCTAATATTTTAAGGGTGCATCTCTGGTATGATGAAGATGGCATCTGGAATAGTGGTGATGAAAAAGAATGTAACACTAACTATGAATGTCAATCAAATGTGCTTTTTGATGATAATTATAGCCCAACTATATTTGGTCATGTAAGTGATATAGCTTATTTTGGGCCAGATTTAAATATTTTTATTGCCAGTAATAAAACTTACTATTTTTATCTTACCGTTGATCTTTCTACTAATATAATAGATAATGCCAGTTTAGATACAAGAACAATTAATAATGAGACACTTATACATGCCGGTGGAGATTGGTACTTTTATGGAACAAAAAATAATATTATAAATTTCCCAGGCCAGATAACAACAGCTGTTCATGCAACCAACCTCAAAATAGAAAACGAACCCACTCTTGTCAACATAGATGAAGGGTTTTCTTTAACAGTCAGTGCCAGAGATAAATATAATAATATTGATAAAGATTATACTGGTTCAGTTTATTTTATGGCAACAAATATCCCTCCAACTCCTTATACGCCACCTGTTGCTTTTATTTCCAATACAAATGGAAATGCCTATACTTTTACAGCAGGAGATAATGGAATACATACATTCTCATCAAATGCCTTTAAATTTCTTTATGCCGGTGTTTTCCAGTTTATGGTATCAGATGGGGGGACATTAAATGATGACTGGTCATCAGAGATTTCAGCCTCACCAGAGGTTCATCACTTTAATATATCTGACCAGGATGACAACAACCTATCATCATTTTTTATTACAGCAGGTCTTTCTTTTAAAGAAAGCGGTATTACTAATATTAAAGTAAGTGCAAGGAATTATGTAGGTGCTATTGTTGATAATTATCAGGGTGATTTATATTTTATACTTGAAACACCATCATCTTTATATCAAAATAAAATACCTTATGATAATGATTCCATTACTTTACCCACAACATCCTCTACAGATAAATTTGCTATTACAAATAATGGTTATCAATTAATAGATGCTGATGATTTTTGTATTTACAATGCAGGTAATAATAAACTAAAAGTTATAGATGAATTTGGATTTAATGGAGAAGTAAATCTTTCCATAGTCCCGGATGCGGCATATCAGTTTAATATTCAATCTGATACTCCTCTTCTTTCAGGAGAACCTTTCCGGTTTTATATCGAGCTTACAGATAAATGGAGCAATGTCGTGGATGCATCTGATGAAATAGAGATTACTATCCTTAAAAATAAAAGTTCATTTAATGACCATACAATTCCAGGAAGTGCTGTTTTAGACCATGGAAAAAAATATTTTGAAAAAGAAGATAACATAAAAATTATCGAACCAGGAACTTATACAATAAAAGTAAAGAATAAAGATAAAACAGACATAACTTATGAAGGGACTATTACTGTTGAGATGGGGGCAAAAAATTATTTAAATATTGTTAATAATTATGTAAAACCAGGAGAAACAAAAGAAGTTCCAATTTATTATAATAATCCTTATAATGAAATAGTTACAGTTAATATAAAAATATTTGATATCCGTGGAAATCTTATAAAAAAATTCAATCCAATAGAAATTCCTTCAGGCCCATCAAAAGCCGATATATGGTATCTGAAAAACGACAGCAGTAATGAAGTCGCTCCTGGAATTTATATTGTTCAGACAGAAGACAGTAAAGGAAATAAATCAAGGCAGATGGTTGTTTTTGTTAAATAAATTAAATCCAAAGAGGTGATAACAATGAAATATCTAATATTATTTTTATTAATAATACCTTTAACCATATATTCATCTCCTCAGGCAGGGACAACATCAGGAGATATTCTTTTAATGCCAGCCTCGGCTAATGCACTTGCTATGGGTGAGGCATTTTCTTATATAAAGGACAATGTAAATTCCATGCTGTATAACCCTTCATCCCTGTCACGATTAAAAACCGTGCAAATGTCTGTTTTATATCAGAAATATATTGCTGATATTAATTATGATACAATAAATATAGGGATTCCTTTGTATGGAGGCGGATTAGGTATAAGCTTTAAGGCATTTCTTTATCCGGACATATATGAAAATGTTGTTGAAGGCGGCTCTATTATAGCTAAAACGAAATTGGGTAATATTAATGATCTTGTTTTTACAATGGGATTTGGAAAAAGAGTATGGGATAACCTGGATGCAGGAATAAATGTTAAATATTATTACAGCAGCCTGGTTGATTACAGTGGTTCTGCATTTTTAGCAGATGTTGGTATAACTTACAGTTTAAGGGCATACATGATTCCATCAGGAGATTTCCATTTTACCAAAGAAATTAAAGCATATAAAGATTTAGAAATACATTATACAAGGAAAAAATATAATACACAAATTAAATCACTTCAGTCTGAAATAGAAAAGGAAATAAAAGAAATTAATGAGCAGCTAAAAGAGATTGAATCCAGGATTAAATCAGGGAAACAAAAAAAAGAGCAGGTTTCGCTTAATAAACAGATAGAATATTTAAAAAAATCAAAAGAAAGTTTAAAAAATATTTCTGTGAAAAAAACTGAAAACATGGAGAAAATGAAAGATCAGGAAATCAGGAAGTTAAATCGTTATTATAATATTGTTCTTGAGGATTTTCATACTGAACAGAAATTAAGACAATTAAGTAATGAAGGAGAAAAACTTCAGTTTTTAAGAAAAGTTAGATTAAGAAAATCTGAAAGATATTTTAATGAATTAATCAACAAATATAATTATCAGCTTATTACTATGGAAAATGAAATTAATGAAGAAATATCAGAGAGGAACATTAAAATAGAAGAGTTAAAAAATGAAATAAAATCTTTACAAGAGCAGAAAGATTCTATAGTTCCTGTGCCTGAAAAGATAGATAAAAATTCCGGGAAAAAAGAAGAGAAAAAGAAAAAAGACTCTGTAAAAGACAAAACGCCTGTAAAAACAGACAAGAAACCTGTAAAATCACAAGAGCTACAACTATCCTCTAAACAAAAAGAGGAAATAAAGGAACTTGAAAATGAAATAAAAGAAAAAGAAAATACTGAAAAGGAACTTAAAAAACAAAATATAATGCTGAGAGGTAAATTAAGCAGAGAAATAAAAAAAATCGAGAAAATGATTTCAGGACAGAAATTACTCAGCGAATCAGAAAAACGAAAAATAGATGAAAAGTTTAAAAAATCTCTTAAAGATGAAAAAATTAAAAACCAGGTCAGGTTGGATATTGAACAAAAATATGAAATAAAAAATTTAAAAGATATAGACCAGCTTAGTAAAACCATAAATGATAAAATCGAAAAATTAACTACGGAAAGAGAGCAAACAATATTTAAAAAAGATCAGTCTATTAGTTTATTAAAAGTAAAACGGGATAATTTAAAAAACTCTCCAACTCCTGATGAAACACAAATAAAACAAATTGAAAATGAGATTAAAAAGCTGGAAGAAACTTATAATAACCAGTTGACAATGATTATAGAGGATTTAAGAAAGTATCAAAAAAATATTGATTATCAGCAAAAAATTGTCCTGGTAAACAATTTCAATGATTTAATAAAAGAATTAGTTGATTCTGATGTTGCTAAAAGTGAAGAATCTTCTTTATATTATCAAAAAAAGAAAGAAATAATGAAGCTGAATAATCAGTACTCAAAAATACTTGCTCAAATAGAAGTCAATAAAAAGCTCTCTAAAAAAAATCCTGTTGGTTTATTAAAAAAAGAAAAGGAATATAATAATAAATTAATCAGCATAAAAGAAAAATATTATAATTATATAACCAGCAAAAAGTATAAGGAAAGCGAAGCCGATATTGTAAAACTTCGTGAATCTACATTAAAAAAATTAAGAGAAGAGTTAAAAGTAAAATTACAAGACATGGATGACACTATTTCTACTAAAGATGAGGATATATATCTTGAAAAAATAAAATTTGAAAAAGAAAAAACCATTGAGATAATAAACTTAAAATATGCAGACAAGATAAAAGAACTAAAAAAACAATTAAGTAATAAAAATTTAAAACCTGAAGATAAAGAAAAACTACAGAAAAAACTTAAACAATTAATTGCTAAACAGGATAAAGAACTTGAAGAAAGCACAGAAGAATTCACAGATAAGATAAATAATTATAACAGGGACATTTTAAGGAAAGGCAACAATATCTTTTTTACTTTTTCTGTATTAAACCTTGGAACAAAAATCAAGTATGACAGTGAAGAAACATCCCTTCCGCTGACAGCCCGCTTTGGAGTTGGCACATATATTCTGGATAATTTAAATTTTGGAATTGAAGCTTCAAGGGAAATAATTGAAGAGCGAAATATTATTAATGTAGGGACAGAATACAAACTGCTTAATCTCTTCCCTGTCAGGGCAGGATATCAGATTGGAAAAGATGATGGTGGATTAACACTTGGTACTGGTGTTGATACAGTTATTCGATTAGGATTAACAAGATTTAATATCAGTCTGAATTATACATATATCCCATCCCCTACTTTCTCCGATGTTCATACCATAGGTGTGACCATAAAGAAGCTATAACGCTATATGGGGTCAGACCCTAAAGTAGTGAGTAGCTAAAGCTACTCACTACTTTAGG
>CBDVEP010000083.1:0-14341 GCA_965373035.1 uncultured bacterium | reverse complement strand
TTTAATTAAATCTTTTTTATTTAATTTTAAAGCATAACCACAATATGATTCTGAAACTGATACATCATAATCTAATCTTATTGAATATCCAGTTCTGCCAAAAATTACTACAGGATTATTATAAAAAACAGGGCTAATACTACCAACAGGATCAGGAAAAACAGAAGCAAATGGCATATTCTCTCCTCCAAATTTATTTTCAGCTAAACCTGAGTTAAAATCATCAATATCATTTTCTGCTGTTACAGATAATTGATTAGTTATACTAAAAATATATCCATTTGTAACAGTATGTGTATCTGATTTTAATCGATAAGGTATTACTGGATTAACTATATCAGGAGTATAATCTTCTATCTCAAACTGAAGATTATCAATTAAAACAGCACCATTGATAGCCCCTCCTATCAATTTAATTCGGTCATGCTCAAACACAAAAGAATAAATATTAATATTGGTTTTATGTAGTGTGCCGCTAAAACCAGATCCTGATTTATTTAATTTTCGCTTAAACTTAGTCCAGTTTGTATTGACACCAAAACGCCTATATGCTGCCCAGGGATCTAAAGTTGAAAGTGAATCAATAATTTCATGTTTTAATTCAAATATCATTCCTTTAGGATTTTCTGCTGCTGATAGGGCTTTCACATAAAATGTCACATAAGAATAATCACTAAAATCACACTCTACTTTTATAAAACCATTTGTGCCTCCGCCAATGATATTATAACAAAATGCAAAAGATTCATTTGTACTAACATTATATCTTAATAAAACAGACCGGGAATTTAATATATCAGTATAAGGAGAATAATCTACATTTGTAAAACTATGTATATGCCATACTGGTGCATTTGTATCATTAGAAGGACCATCACCCATATTTCCACCCAAACCTGTTATACCTATGTTATCACCATAATGATCCAGCCGTACATATCCCGGCTCCCATGTTCCAAATATAATATCATCAATAAAGATTGCTGATGCTGTTGGGCTTCCATTATTTTCTGACTGAGAATTTTCAAACACAATATTAAATTCACTCATAATAGTACATTGACCTAAAGGAGCAAAAGTATCAAGTGGTATAACCACTTTCTGCCATTCTGTTGTTACTCCTTTATCAAGATAATCTGTTATATAAGATTTTGCTACCTGGCGGTTTACATTAAAATAAGATGATTTAAAATCTACTTTAAAAAATTCTTCTCTTTTCTCTCCTTTTACCCAGAAAGACAGGTAATTATACTCTGATAAATCCTTTTTATTCAACTGGAATGCATAACCACAATATGAATTAGAAACTGATATATCATAAACCAGTTTAACTGAATATCCTGTTCTTCCAAAAATTTTTAATGGATTACCGTCAAAAGATGATGTAATAGAAGCAATTGGAGCAGGGAATTCAGAACACCATGGTACATTTTCTCCTCCAAATTTATTTTTTGCTATACCAGAGTTAAAGTCATCTAATAACAGTGTTTTTCCATTTAATAAAAATAAAAATAATGTTATAAACAATAAACTAAAACTTGTTTTTATTAAAACCTTCATCTTCATATTATTTCCTTTTAATTTTAATATAAAAAAAGATAAGAAAAGAGGATGTGCATTATATTAAAACCTGAATTTTAAGCTGATAAGATGTTTACCTGAAGTTCCGTCAATTTTATAGGGGAGAATAAATCCATAATCCAGTAAAATATCATATTTATTTCCAATACTGTATTTAAATCCAAGACCTGTTGAAAAATCAAGCAAAGTACTCCCTAACCTGAAAAACAGCAATTCATTAATAAAAGAATTTTCCCAGCCAAAATGGAGATTAAAATCTTTATTCCTGTAATCCATATCAAGTGAAAACATTGGGCTGTCCATAGAAATTTTTTTCATAAAGTCAAATCGTTTTAATTCTGTTGAAAATCCTAATCTAAATGTAAGGGGAATAATTTCTTCTGTTTTTAATCCAATATCAGGCTGTGTTAAATTAAATACAGCAAGCCCAATATTATAAAATTTACCTGTGGCTCTGTCGAATATTTTAACCATTAAACCAAAATCAAAGGTAAGTCCATTGGAACTATCTTTATTCCCTGCAAATAAAGGGTCCTGCTTCATTGTATCATCTACAATAAAACTCTGCCGTAATAATTTTACATTACCGCCAATATAAAACTCATTTTTTCTTAAATTTTTACTTATATGATACCATAAACTGTTTAATTTTCTTGCAAAAGACAGTTGAATAATTTGTTCACTATATATATCCTGAAGACCTAAATTAACAAAACTTAACCCAACAGCACTTTTTTTCTTTACAGGCAAAATAAACGATAAATGCATCTGGTTAATGCTGTTTATATCAAGACCAGGATAAATAAATGAATATGTACTGAAAAATTCCTTCTTCTCTAACTGGACAATACCTGCTGGATTGTAAAATGGTGCGGATCCGTCATCAGCAACTGATGTAAAAGCATCTCCCATACTGGAAGAGCGTGCTGCAAAGTCACTCATATTAAAAGCAGAAAAAAGATGTATAGGAAATAAAACAAGGATAAGGTATATAGTTAATCTTTTCATATTAATACTCTCCTTAATAATATACGGGGTCTATCGACCCCTACACTACATAAAAAATACAATCTAATGTTTTGCAATAGACTGCATATCTTGTCTTAATAATACAGGTAGTCTATCGACCCCTACACTACATGCTTTGACTACATTGTTAAAATTTAATTTATTTCACAACAACGATGGTGCCGTCAATACGGTCATTACCGCGTTTTACAACATAAATGTATATTCCTCCCTCCACAATATCACCATCTTTATCTTTTCCATCCCAGAAACTTATGTCTATAATCCTTTTTATCACCTTTCCTTTTAAATTAAAAACAGATATTTCAAATTCACTGCCCAGTCCTGTAAAATTTAGATAATCATTAATACCATCATTATTTGGAGTTAATATTTTCTGTGCAGGTTTAATTAAAACTGTACTGGCAGATGATTTATCAATAACTGCATTATAAGTTAATTTTCCTGAAACATTACCAGAAGCATCCATAGAATAAACCTGTACCTGACATTCAAATGAATTTTCAATATCAGTTGTATCCCATTTAACAGAATACTGGATATCTGAAGTATTATAATCAGTACCTATACGATACCAGGTCAAACCATTATCAAGGCTGTATTCAAATATCACTCCTTCTATGGATTTATCTGATGACCCACTATCAGCCTGAACATATAAAGTGTTTGTAACACCAAAGGCATAGCCATTGGTTACCACATCATTTCCCCTCTTTAAAAGAGTCGGGGTTGCAGGTAAAGTAATGTCAGGTGTGTAATCAGCACCTTCAAATTGAATATTATCAATAAAAACAGTGCCAATTAAATCATCATCTAACAAGGTACTGCTTCCGGTTACATGCTCAAAAGTAAAAACCAATTTTTTTATTCTTGATTTATCAAGAAAATCATAATTATCTGAAACCTCAAACTTGCTTAATTGAAAACTAAATTTCTTCCACACATTTGAAATTGTTGTTGTATAAGTAAAATAAGTATTTGTATCATTTCCCAGTTCAACTTTTACACCATTCCATGGATAGTCTGTACCATGCGTTCCATGTCCTCCTGAGCCATATATATTTTTATTAGTTGATTTTGCCCAAAAAGTTAAATTAGTGTATTTACTAAAATCACATTCTATCTCCACATTCTTATTGGTTCCACCACCAAAAATATGCCAGCAATAGCACCAATCAGGATCTCCTCCACTTACGTCATAATCAATTCTTAATGCATTAGCATGTGAATAAAAATTTGAAGAGCTAAAAGAATTAGTAATCCATACTGAATCATTTATTCCTGACCCTATATTTCCACCCAATCCGCACACTGAATTTTTATCACCATAATGATCTACCCGTACAAATCCAGGCTCCCATGTACCGAAAACAATATCATCAATGTAAATAACTCCTGATACCGGAGACCCGCCTCGTAAAGCTGCAGAATTCTCAAGAGTAAAGGTCAGTTCATACATATTAGTCATTTGATAAAGACATGAAAATGTATCCATTGGGATCATAACTTTCTGCCATACTGTAGTAATACCGCTGTCCAAATAATCTGTAGTATAAACTTCAGCTTTGTATTCATTAGGAAAAGATGGATTATCAGAACACTTGATTTCTATTTTTAAACTGTCACATCCTGAGTCACTTCTCACCCAGAAAGAGAGATAATTATACTGTGAAATGTCTTTATCATTTAATTTCAGGTAATAACCACCAAAAGAATCATGACCTCCTGAAATATCATAAATTAATTTAAGAGAATATCCTGTTCTGCCTAATATTTTATCAGGATTAGCATAATAATAAGCTATAATAGCTGCATTATTATACCATACACCATTAACACCTTTAAAGTAATTCTGTACCACACCTGTATTGAAATCATCAAGAACAAGTGTATTGCAATATATATCAGCCATATACAGCATTATCATTATTAAAATTAAATTTAATTTTAATAAGGTTTTCATAGTGTTTTTCTTAATTTGAAATTTAAAAATTAAAACGTGTGCCAACACGAACAAAATTATCAATGTATGGATTATACCCGGGTGAATACCATGTTACATCTCCGAAACGAGTAATTCTGGTCTCACCAAAAATATAAAAATTATTAGCCAGGTAATAATTAGATTTCATATAAAGGGACTGGGTATTAAATTTTTCTCCATGCTCTGGCCACTTTACATCTTCTATTCTTAATTTAAAAATAATGTCAAAATTGTATCTTAACTGAGCCTTAAGATATAATTCCTGGGCAATGATTTCATCATCACGTGAAGTATGATAATAAGAACGGGTACTTGTATATTCATATTTTTCCCGTTTCCATTCACTGAAATATGTTATTAATATATTTCGAATTTTATTACAACTGATACTTCCTGATATTCTGTCTCTATAAAAATCTTTATTTGATATTCTTATTAAATCATCCCATTCCCCTGTTAAAGTAAATCCCCATATCCAATATGAAGCAAGAATATTATGACCTGTTTGATCGCTTTCAATATCATCATAGGTAATAGGCTCTCTCCTGTATTTTGGTTTAAAATCTTCTCCTAAATGTCGATATTCATAAGCAATATAAACATCATTAATTATCAAATTATCTAATATAGCTTTAACTCTATAAGCAGAGTCCTCTTTAGAAATAGACCTGTATAAAGCCTGCTGAAAAACAGGCTCAAAAGGATTGACATAATCAACCTGCCCTGTTTTCTTGAATTTATTATAACCAATAAATCCTTCTAATCCTACTTTATAATCAAAAAACCTTGAAGCAATATCTATGGAATAAACATGGTCATCTGCAAATTTTATAATTTTATTTTCATTAGTATTTTTTGCAGTATCTTCTGCACCAATAAAATAAAACTTTATATCAAGAGAACTTAAATTAATTTTTTTATTTCTATTAAAAAATTTATTCAGCCTGAACCCATAAGTATAAGAATCATAAGAATGTTTTATTATAAAAGAGTGATAGTTTAAAACTTTTAAATTTCCTTCAGCACTTAACCCTTTATAACCCCAGTCAGATACAACCTTTTCTATCCCCCAGATACTGTCATAACCAATAACCTGTGAAAAAGTGTTTTTACTGTATTCAAACCATAAATTTCCAAAAGTAACTGTATTAATATAATCTGAAATGTTGTTAACTCTTAACTGAATAAATGGGATAACTGCATTTGGATATTCCTGATGAACCTGTCCTGTATATTTTTCATTTTCATTAACCCTGTAAGCAGCATCACCAAAATTCTGCGATTCTGAAGCAATAGCTATTTTAGCACTGATATTATCATAGGTTGCATTAATATCAATCTTTCCCCAGTGTTTTAATTCATTGAATTCATCAGGTACACTGAAGTATTCTCCATATAAAATTCCGGCAAATTTTATTGGGCTTTCTTTTATCATCACTTCATCTTTGACAATCTCATCTTCAGGCAATTCAACAGCTTCTCTTCCTTTCATAACAGCATAAAAATTATCTAAAAGAACACTTCCCTGAGATGATTTAGCAGCAACTCCCTGAATAGTTTTAGACTGCATATTGTAAATGGTTATTTTATATCCTTTAATGCCATTAAGGTCAAAGACTTTGTTATTTTTCAGACTTATTTTTGATAATTTAAATTCTGATAAACTTAAAGAAAGTGTCTCCCATTTTGTTGAATGTAAAATACCTTTATTCTCATATTCCCATATTTCATTAGACCTGTCAATAAAGCTGAGCTTGAAAACATTCCCTGATCCATCTCCTTTAACAGCAATACTGAACTTAACAAGATTCTTTAGGTTAAGAGATGCATCTTCTTTATAATATCTTTCCAGGACAACACTGCTGCCTGACGGAAGGGATCTCTTTAAATAATAAGCCATTTCAAGAGAATAAAAGCCTTTTACCCTGTCTGATGAATTATTTAATATCAGGCTTGATAAATCCTCTGTTTTAACCTGGTAATTTTTATAGGGATTGGGATTTTCAAAATCATCTATAATACCCTGCCCTGCTTTTTTTTGAGCATTTAAAGGCTTAAAATAACTTAAAAATACAAAAACAAAAATTATGTAAAAAAATGATTTCATCCTATTTACTCCTAAAGTTTATTTCGTTAAATATAAATTTTCCATATAAATCACACCTTCTTTTTCAGTAACAACAGAATCTTCAAAAACAATAGTGAGTTCCTTCATAGAGGTAAGATCAGATAATCCTTTAAACTCATTTAAAGGAATTACTATCTTCTGCCACTTTTCTGTAATACCGCGTAAATAATAATACCCTGCCTGATTGAAATTATTTTTCAGTTCTAATTTAAACACTGAGGTAAATCTTTTTTCTTTGTCTCCTTTTATATAAAAAACAATATTATTAAAACTGCTTATATCCATCTCCTTAAGTTCCATATAAACACCGTTAAAAGCTAAGGCAGATGAATCCACATCATAGGAAATCTTTAATGAAAAACCTTTCTTACCTATTCTGTCTTTTTTAGTATATCTAATTCTACATTCCTGTGACCTGTCATCCGGACGGTAACTCCATGCACTAACACGTCCACCTAATAAATTTTTATTTTTTTTATTAAAATTATCAATTATAAACTTGCTGGTTTTTTCTTTTTTTTTCTTTATGGATTTAGTCTTTTCAGCTTTGAGCTTTTTAGTCTTATGCTGATTATTAAATATAACAGCATCATTAATAGGTGTACAGGAAATAATAAAGAAGATAATAAAAAATGTTATAGCAATTCTATTCATAGTTTTCTCCTCTCAAACAGACCTGAAGGTCTGTTGTTACAGTTGCTGGTTCTTTGTTTCTAAAGGCTCGAACCCCTATTTACCATTTAAATAAAATCCCGAAAATATGATTTACTCCAAGTTCATAATGTCTTTCCAGGGCATAATCAAGGCGTACTGATTTATATCTGATACTCATCCCACCTGTAAAATTTACACCATCACCCTGAAGTAAAGCCATTCCTATACGTGGTGCCAGAAGCCTGTTTAAAAACCACATTTCAGCACCAAAATGAATATTATAATTCTCTTCATTTAACTTATCCATATCCAATCCAAACAGGATATCATTATTTGGTCTGATACCAAGCCCTATTCTGATTGACGATGACAGGGTTTCAGTAGTACCATTTTCCCATCTTAATTTCGGGCTGTTAACATTATTGATATTTACTCCTATACTTAAATGTTTTTCAAAAGTTCTTGTCATTATACCAATATCATAAGCAATAGCAGTTGCATCAGTTTCATAATTTATTTTTAAATATTTCATATTTGCACCAACATAAAATAAAGGAATTAATTCCATTCCATAAGATAAATGATAAACATCTTCACTATAATTATGAAGAAAAGATACCTGGCTTCCCACTCCAATTCTTCTATAACTGAAACCAAGTGTTCCATTCCCAACACCAGGAGCTGCCAGGCTTAAGACAAAACTGTTAATAAGATCTAAATTATAATAATTATTATAAGTTAAATAAATTTCACCTTTCTGAAACTGTCCCAGTCCTGCAGGATTATAATAAATACAATTAACATCATCAGCTATACCGGTAAAAGCATCCCCAAAACCTTTTACTCGCACCCCACTTTTAACTTCAATAAATGAGCCTGATAGAAGAATCGGGATAAAAATTATAGATAAAAATATTATTAAATATTTTTTACTCATTTTATTACTCCAATTACTTGAATTATTTGGTCATCCTTTCCATTGGAACCTCTGGCTGATAATTTATAAAAATAAACCCCATTTTTAACAGTTTCATTGTTTTTATTCTTACCATTCCATGTAATGGAATTTAACATATCAGCAGAAAATGTACTGTTTTCACTTGTGTAAATATGGTTTCCAGCTATATCAAGTACTTTTAATAAAACTTCTGATTCATGGGAAAGTTTAAAATAAAAAACAGCTTCATCTTTAATTCCATCTTTATCAGGTGAAAAAGGATTATTAATAACCTGTATTTCTTTGATTAACTTTCCTGCTCTTTTATCACTGTAATCTGTCTTACTGAATTTAATGGATTTATAAGGACCTAAATAAGTTATGTTACCATATATATTCTCTGCACCTACCCTGAGAAGATAAGCTTTATCTTCTAAAAAATTATCAGGGTTTAAGTCCACTTCATAATTATTATCACTTAAGTCATAATCAGTTTTAATAATTTGCCAATTCTCATCATCACTTGAAAGTTCAAACCGGATACATTCTAAAAAAGGTTCTGTCTCTGAAGAATCAGCATTAACTGTTAATTTAGAAGCAAGAGTTAAAGTAAAATCATCCTTTAAAGTTACACCATTATCCTGTAAATTATAAGGGTATGAAGGAGATGCAGGATTAGGATCATAAGTTTCAGTAATAAACATTAAATCATCAACATAAACAACACCAGATGCATTGGATACATTGCTGTTTTCAAATGTAATAACAGCTTCCTGTATTTTTGATTTGTTCAGTTTAATAGATGAACCATCAGCAAAATCAGATAAAGCAATATTAAACTGCTGCCAGTATGTTTGAATGCGATCTGCATTTGTTTTATTGATTTTATAAAATGGCTCCCCTGTTCCTATACCTGAAAAATCATGTAATTCTATTGTAATGCCATGTGGATTTTTATCCAGTGATTCTGCTTTAATATTGAAAGAAAATTTATCATAATCTGAAAGGTCATTATCTTTTTTTGTTTCTCCATTCTCTCCTCCTCCTAAGATCATAAAATAATAAGCATAACTATCACCAGCACTAACATCATAAGCTAATCTTAAACTATAAGGTTCAGAACAATAATATTGCTCACTTATTGAATTAGTAACTGCTCCATCACTACCACCACCAGCTCCTGTATTTCCACCAACAGCAAGTGGACCGAACATATCACCAAAACAGTCAATAGGGATATATTCTAAAAATTTTGTTCCAAAAATAATATTATCAATATAAATAGAACTTTTTAAAATACTCTGGTTTATACTTGACTGGTAATTTTCAAATACAATAACAAATTCATCTACTTTAGTCCTGTTTGAAATGTTCATAAAAGCATCCAGGGGAATAACTGCTTTTTTCCATTCAGACGACAATCCACCATGGATAAAGTCATTAATATAAACAGCAGATTTTTCAATATTGTCTGCACTGTCTTTTACTTTTAACTGAACTTTAAAAAATTCCTTTCCAGTCTTTCCTTTTACCCAGAAGGAAAGATAATTATACCGGCTTAAATCATAATCTTTCATCATTGACCAATATCCAGCAAAACAATTCTGTGCACGCACATCATAATCAAGGCGTAAGGAATATCCAAACCTGCCATAAACATTGGCATAATTATTTTCAGGAGCTAAAATACACTCTCCTCCTCCACTTTGAAATGAAGAAGAGGGATGTCCCAGGTTATTTTTAAAGACCTTTCCATCATTGACATCATTAAATAAAAATATTTCATTACCACCGAAAAGAGTAGTAGAAATAAATAAGATTATAACTATTATTATCATTTTTAAATTCCTCATCCTTTTAACTCTACTAAAAGATTTTCGCTTATAAAAATTCTTTAACAATAAAATCATATTTTATCTTTAAAAAATTTTACTAAAAAAATTAAATCCTATATCCAATAGTTACAGCATAAATCATATCAGCACCCATATCCGGTAAAGCAGCAAAATCAATAGAATATCTTTTATACTTAATCCCTATCCCGCCTGAAAAATTCCGTATATCATCTTCTGCTAAATGATATGCGCCACGAAAAATCATTATATTAAAGAGCTCATATTCTAATCCTACAGGAAAAGCAAAATTATCTTTTATATAATATTTACAATTTCCAAACAGATTAATTTTATGATTTTTATTAATTATAACATAATAAGCAGCTCCAAATTGTAAATTAACAGGCAGACTTATATCTTCATTACTGTATTTCAATGGCATTCCTATATTCTGCCCAACAAATGCCAATTTCAGTCTTTTATTTAATATCATGGGTACATAAAGCATCCCTAAGTCCATATAAAATGAACTGCCGGAATATTCATCAAGCACTGATTTTATAAAATTTAATCCTATTCCTATGCCAAACTCATTATTAAATATTTTAAATTTACTGGCAAATCCGGATTTTATATGAAAAGTATAAACATCCATATCTCCAAGCTCCCTGCCATATTTATCTGTTTTTAAAATAGATGAATTATATAAATAGCATAATGCAAAACCTATATGTCCATACTTAATTTTCCTGCCAAATCCTATATTCTCCTGTTTAAAGCCAGCTATCCAGTTTAAGTGTGAAATAGATAAACTAATATTTTTAATATTCAGCAATAATGAAGGATTATAATAAATTCCATTAATATCACAGCTTTCAACTATATCAGCAGAAGACAGACCCATCCCCCTTGCATCAGGATATAAACTTAAAAAGTCTATCCCATTTTGTGCAAAAAGATTAACTGATAAAGCAGTTAGAACAATTAATAATATTAAACTTTTTTTTATCATAAGATATTACTCTTTACTTAATTACAATAATATTTTTCTCATCAATATTTCTATCATCTAACTCCATTAATAGAACATATATTCCTGGCTCTACTGTTTTATTACTCTTACTTTTTCCATCCCAATTAAATTGATGATATCCCTGTGTTTGGTTTTTAAACATCCATTCTTTAATTAATTTGCCCATTATACTGCATAATTTTAATCTTACATTTCCCTGCTTTTGTATAATATACCTGATAGTAGTTATACTATTTTTATTTAAATTAAATGGATTAGGGAAATTCTGTAATAACTTATTTTCAACTTTATTAATTTTAACATCGTCTGTAGAATTTGATAATAATGATTTATTCCCTGCTTCATCTTCTGATTTAACTGCAAAATAATAAGTCCCTTCTGGAATATTTTTTACAATAAACGTTTCTGTTTCACCATGGCTTGCAGGGACAATACTGTTTTCTATTTCTTCTGCTTCATACCAGTCAGCAGGCTTGTCAATGGAACGAGTTAAATATTTAATAATGTATTTTTTAACTTTACCATTATTATCAACAGGTGCTTTCCAGACTAATTTATTGCCATAAACCTGTAAATCTGATATGGTCTCAGGTCTGGTAATATCTGATGTTGGAACAAACCCCATTGTTTTTAGTGCATTGTTAATATAGCTGATTTTCATAAACTCATCCCATACCATACCGGTTAAATAATTCTCAATGGAAAGAAGTATTGGACCCTGTTCAATACCATAAACATAAGAACTGTACCAATTCTCTTTGGGATTAAAACAAGATGAAAAACCATATTTACCCCATAATCCTGTTTTATAATTATTATAAAAATGGTGTAATGCTTTAATTGATTCAACTGGCGTAAATATAATAGATCCACCTGCTGCATCAGGTGAAATAGTGCCATCATTATTTACTGCGGCACTACAGGGTTGGGCACTATATGCATAATATCCGGAATAACCATCACAAGCAGTTAAACCCCAGCAATCCTGATTATAATTATTTGTATTCACACTGAATATTCTATTTACATGAGTTGCTTTTTGTGAATTTTCATAATAATTTGTACTATTATACGTTCTATACCTTAAATCAACCCAGCACTGGGGAAACTGATGGATGAACATAGGATTACTCCAGAAATCATAAATATAAGTATATCCAGCATAAGTTCCAACTGGTCTTTGCATAGTTGTCCAACATTTAGGTGAATTCAATGGAGGATGAGTTGGAGACCCAATGGCTAAGATATCTGCAAGGAATCCTTCATTGTAAGCTTCCCACTTAGAAGTACAAAGAAATCCTTCATCATAAGGTATAGTAAAATTCCCACTACTTTCAGGTTTCCAACCCATGGAAATAAAATTAGTTGCTCCACACATCCACTTCCAATCAACATTCAAATATATTTCATTTGCTAATGTTTCTATTTCTGTTCCTTTAAAATACTGACCTGCAAATAATATACCTGCAACTAATAATGCAGTATCAATAGATGACATTTCAGTCCCAGTATTCCATCTCTGATGGTTTAACATATTATAATAATGATAAAAAAATCCTTTTTTATCATATACATATATATGGAAAAACTGCAATGTAGTCAATACTCTTTCATAAGCTTCATCATAAGTAATCCACTTTCTGCTGTGCCCGATACAGATACCTGTCAAACCAAATCCTACAGAAGCAATACTTGCTTTTATTTCGCTATCTGTAATATATGGATCATTCAAAGCTTTATCTTTAATCAATCCTGTATTTATATCTACTTCCTCCCAGAAAAAATTAAAAGTTTTCTCCATAACCATTTCAAGAAATTCAGTATCTGATACTGCAAATAAAGGTTGACCAGTCAAAAGAAATAAAAAAATAATAAATAATCTAAATATTTTCATAATTTTAACTTATTAATAATATTATATCTCATTATGACAAAAAGAACTAATTTTTTTAAAAATTTTTATTTTACAAAAATTTAGTATCCTCTCAAAATTTCGTGGTAATTACTAAATTTAAACCACAGATAAACACAGATAAACACAGATTTACACTAATCTTTAAATATTTTTATCTGTGTTCATCTGTGTTTATCTGTGGTTTCATAATTTTACCATATTTTTTTGAGAGGATACTAAATTTAAAATTTAGCTCCTAATGAAAATTGATGAGAACCATAACTTTCTTTTATATTTAAAGGGAACAAAAAGGCGTAATCAATCTGAATTGTAAACATTTTCATTATATTAAATTTACCTCCAACACCTCCGGCAATTTCATTTAAATTCCCACCAGCTCTTATAACAAATAATCTATAAAATAATGCTTCTAAACCAGCTAATAAATTAAATTCATTATTTCTATATACTATGTCTAAGGCAGGTATGACATTCATTTTGTTTTTAATTACATTATTTATTTTATATGAAACACCAAACCTGAATTCTCTATATATAGGGTCATAGTTTAAAAGTCCTATATCTGGTTCATTAATATTCTTTATTACTATACCTGTATCTAAATAAGGAAATATTCCCATTAAGTCATGAACTAAAAACCCTATATCAAATCCAATATTTCCACTTCCTCTTCCATTAAAAAAAACAGGGTCATTAACTGTTCTTTTATCTAATACATAGCTGTGATATAAATATTTCACATTTATACCCATAGAGATATCCTTAAACTGTTTATTGAATATCTTATCCATAGTAAAACCATAACTTAACAATACAGCATACTCCTGGTAAAGAGAATCAGCACTAAAATTGTGCCAGCCTATACCCATATTTCCTGTATCTTCTGCCACAGGAAAAACTAAAGCAAAATAAGTATAACTAAAATCAACAAGTTCCACACCTGCAAAAGGCTTAAAATATGTAAAAAGAGATTGAACTTCTTTACTATATCCTAAACCTGCCGGGTTATAAACAAGTGCAGATGCATCATCTGCTATACCGGTAAAAGCACCCCCCATACCAGCAGCACGGGCAGACCAGCTATTCCCGGATTTAAATGCTGCATTAAGCTGATTTATACAAAAGATTATATAAATAAGGGTGGCAGCAAACTTTCAGATAAAGATATTATAGATATAAGAATAAAAGGATACATATCTACTGATTCATATAGAGAAATATCTATACATTATCCACTAACTAAAG
>CBDVEP010000082.1:0-14621 GCA_965373035.1 uncultured bacterium | reverse complement strand
AAATAGTATTGACTGATTTTTTATTTTTTACCATGAAATTTTGAGAGGATACCATATTTTGTCCATTTAATCCACCATAACTATTTATCTGACAATTTATTTTATATTCAATAGTGGAACCAGGTATTGCTGATGTATTGTTTATTCCTAAAGTAATATTTGTAATTGATTTATTTAATTCTACTGTTAAATAAGGTCTTGTAAATTCTTTCCATCCCATATCTACTTGAAGCCCTCCATTAGCTGGAACAGGGTCATTTGGATCTCCGGCATCGATACATGATGAAATGTTTTCTAAATATAAAAAATTTGTTGAGTAAATATTATAATCATACCAAAAAGGATTATTCGTTATAGTGCCTATTCCAGGAGTTAATAAACCATTATAATTGCCAAAACTATTTCCATAGACATCATTATATGTCAAACTGTTCAAAACACCTGAATTTAAATTTATTCCAAATCCACTTTTGGTAAAAGCTATGATGTTATTTTTTATTATATTATTGTCTGAATTATTATTTAAAGAAATTCCATCACCTGCATTCATTCCATTACTTGCTATTGAATTATTAACAATATAATTGTTATTGCCATTATCTAATAAAATACCATGGTTATCATTATAATAAATAGCATTTCTAAAAAGAGTGGATGAACTTGAATTATTTATCTCTATCCCGCCACTGTTATATACACTTATATTTGACTTTATACTATTGCCTGTACTACTATTATTTATTTTAATACTATATCCATAATTTGAAATCAATAAATTATGGGTGATTTTATTTAACATTCCTGCATCTACTAAGATAGCATTCGTGCTATTTTTTATGGTAAAACCTCGCAAAGTCACATTCTTTGAATTTAAAAATTTCACTCCATATTGTGGGATATTGGAAGGGACAATAAATGTATTGGTATAATAATTATTTGATGCCCATTCTGTTGATTCAAGAAACAAATTAGTGAATCCATTTATGTTTACTTGTTCAGGGAAACTCCATTTATCTGCCTGGATATGATCTCCATTATCTGCTGGTATTAATGAACGGGAAATGCTGCTGTAATCTATCCCTTTTGTTATATTATGCACTCGTGGGATAAAAGCATGATGTTCTACAGAATAATCAGAAAAAATAAAAGCAGAATCAATAGCACATACTTTCCAGTAAACATCCTGCCAGTCAGATACTTTTGTTTGATAATATGTGCCTGTTACTACACAAACATTACCCAAATTAGCCTGTCCTCGTGGATAATCAATATTAGTCGAAGAAAAACTATAGTTACCTGTATTAGTTCCAAAAGCAACCTTATACCGAAGCATTTTTAGAGGAGTATGATCATCAACAGGAGCATTCCATTTTAAACGCAAATAATCAGCTATATTTGTACAATTTAACCCAGCAGGTGCTGGTGTATTTGGTTTGTTATTTACAGTTCTTTCTGTATTGTAATAACGGTTAAAAACACATCCACTTGGTGTCCAAAAAGTACGAGAACCTGCTGTTATTAAATCCAAATCACCATCATTATCTAAATCACCCAATGCAACAGAGCCTCTATAATCAATTGCTCCATGCCATCCAACACGCCGTCCAAATGGTTCACGTACAAATAGACCTGTCCCATCATTAATATATTTATAAAGATAACCTACGTTTTTACCTGTTACTATAAAATCCAAATCACCATCATTATCTATATCCCCTAAAGCAATTGTAGAAGCACTAAAACCTCCTAATAATGCTGTTTTTGTAAAATTACCTGTACCGTCATTAATATATTTACATAATGTTCCCGAACCTGAAACAATAAAATCTAAAGAACCATCTCCATTAATATCACCCATAGCAATACAGCCGCTATCTATTCCTGCTGCAAAAGGATATGGACCTGCGAAATTTGTGCTGCTGCCATCATTTATATATTTATCTAACCTGCCTGACCCTCCAACAATTAAATCTAAATCCCCATCATTATCAATATCACCAAGAGCTAATGATGACTGATTAACACCTATGCCAAAAGCTTTTATAGAATTAGTAAAACTCCCTGTGCCATCATTAATATATTTATCCAGCCTATTTACACCTCCACCATTTCCTGAAGTAATTAAATCCAAATCACCATCGCCATCAATATCTCCTAATATAACACAACCATCTCGAATATCAAATCCTACTCCTTTAAATACAAAACTACCTGTTCCATCATTCAAATACCAGCGAAGTGAGTGGATTTCTCCTGACACAACTAAATCTAAATATCCATCATTATCTAAATCCCCCAAGGATAAAGAAGCCCTATCCTTACCCCATCCTGCCCATCCTATTGATGAACCAGTAAAAATGTTATCTCCATTATTAATATATTTTCTTAATAATCTGTTTGGATGATTATATCCTGCTGCTATAATATCTAAATACCCATTATTATTTATATCACCGACAGCTACCGCAGGTGCTCCTAGTGTAAAATCAAAATTAACAGGTCCCAGATATTGATAGACAGTAACATCACCATTATTTGTAATTGCATTATTTGGCGCATATTTCCCACCGCTGCTTTGAACTCCATTCTTTGGTATGTATGCTCTAAAAGTATTTGATTCAGTAACTGTGTAACTAAACTCTACATTAACAATAATATCAAGATATGGTGCTATTTTATTAGTAAAATTTATATTATTATTTGTCCATAAATCAACTCCATTCCATATTAAATTAGTAATATATTTATCACTACCCTCCCATGCAAAACTCCCATTTTTATCATGATATAATTGTATATTTGTAATATCGCTACCCTGCACCATATTACCTGCATTTCCCAGTTTAAATCCTGTTAAAGTATGTTTAAGCGAACCTGATATACGTATTGCCATTGTTATAATATTAAAACCATAACTTACAGCTTGTATGCTTTTATTAGTAATAACATTTAAATACGGACCTATGATCATACATCCATCATTTGTTATAGCTATTAATGGCACATTAGTACCTCCAGAACATTTTATCCCTTTTACAGGTATAAAAGACTGAAATGCATTGGATACCGTAGCATTAGTATAAAGATCAATGGTTATAAGAAAATCCCTTGGAAAAGCTAAATTAGTTGTAAAATTTATATTATTATTTGTCCATAGACTAACTCCATCCCATTTTAAAGCAGTAACAAATACATCACTAATATCCCATTTATAATTTTCATTTTCATCATACCATAACTGAACATTAGAAAAATCAGTACCTAAAATCATATTACTTGCATTTCCAACCTGAAATCCTGTTAAGTAATGATTATGTTTTGAATCCCATATCTGGATGGACATAACCACATTATTAGTATAGGAATCACATATCCCGTTAATGTCTGTATTTTTTGTTACTATCAATTGATGGGAAATGTTTGTATTAGTTACTGTAAAAGTGTGATTGGAAATGGGAGCACAGGGTAAAGGGATATAATTATATTTATCTGTGTAATGAAATCTATAATTTATAATTCCATCACCAGCATAAAATGCCTGGATTAAATTAGTATAAATTATTCCATTAGAATAAGATGTACCTGAATTAGAATATATTGAAAACTTTTCATCATTTTCATAAGAGCCATTATCATCTAAATCAATCCATACTTGATTAGTTGATGGATAATCATTATTCCTATCTTTATATTTTACTTCAAAGCGAAAATATTGCCCATTATAACCATTATCAGGCTGAACTCCATCATTGCTATATCCAGTATTACTGCTCCATATTAATTGAGGTTCATAATTTTGGATAATTGAATATACTCTTCCATCATAATCAGCAATATAAATAGTCCCATCAGAACCAATAGCAGGGGAAGTATAAATACCTCTACTTGCAGTATAAACCCATTTTACTGAACCATTTGTAAGGGCATAGACTTTCTTCCCATTCTGGCATATCCCAATATAAACAGTATTGTCTGCACTAATGGCTGGTGATGAATTAATACTATCTTCTAATCTATTTGTCCATTTTAAAGTGCCATCTGGATTAAAAGCATATACTTTTGCATCCCAGCATCCTATATAAATTGTTCCATCAGGACCTATTGCTGGAGAAGATTTCATAACACTGGAGCCTAAATTATTTGTCCATTTACCTGTACCATCAGGATTAAAAGCATATAATTTACTAGTATGGGTGCCAATATAAATTGTCCCATCAGGTCCAATAGCTGGAGATGACTCTAAATAGTGTTGACTTATTTTATTAGTCCATTTCAATGTTCCATCAGGATTGATAGCATAAAGTTTTGAATCATTACATCCAATATAAATAGTTCCATCAAGACTGACAGCAGGGGAAGAAAAATCAATAATCCCTCCTAATCTATTAGTCCATTTTAATGTTCCATCAGGATAAATAGCATATAATTTATTATCACGGCTGCCAATATAAATAATATTATTTGATCCTATTGAGGGAGAACTAGTAATAACATTTGAAGTAGAAAAAGCCCATTTATAAGACCCATCAGGATTAAGAGCATATAGTTTTTTATCATAACTTCCAAAATAAATGGTTCCATCAGAACCAATGGCTGGTGAAGATACAATAGCCCCTCCAGTAAGGTATTCCCATTTAGGATATCCATTTGTGATAGCATATAATTTCTTATTATTATGTCCAATATATATTGTTCCATCAGAACCAATGGCTGGTGAAGAACGTATATTACCCCATGGATTAAAAATCCATTTTACAACAGGATTTTTCTGCACCCCTAACACACTATCATTTGTCTGTCCTGTATGCCGTAAATTTTGTCTGAACATTGGCCAGGGGGCATTGGTAGCAAGTTGAGAATATAAGTTTGTTGATAAAAAAATTGTAATAATAAAGATAATTTTTTTTATCATATAAAATAATCACCTTCTTTTATATACAACTGATACGAGTCATCATTATATATGAATATATAATATTCATTCATATAAATAATTTTCAATTATATTCTTCTATATTCTTCCCAACCTGAATATCAATATAGTAAGTGCTTCGAGTCTTCATATATAATATATAATATACCACATAATTAGAAAAAATCAACCATTTTTATAGATTTTAAAGGTAATGAATCAGTTGAGGCTGTTTAAAAAAATACAATATTTCTCAACTTGCAGTTTTTACTTATCAGGATTTGAATTAAATATACCAAATTCCCAAAAAGAATATCCCCAGCCAGTACCTCTTTTTATTCCTTTAAAACGAATATACCTACTTTCTATTGGATTAAATTCAATTATATCAAGCCCGCCTTTACCTTCTTTTTTATGATAAATAGTTTGCCAGTTTGTTTTTTCATTTGAAGCTTCAATTAAATATTCCTCAGCAAAAGCCTCCTCCCAATCAATAATTATACAACCAATCTTTCTTTTATTTTCAAGATCAACTGAAAACCATACATTATCTTTATATAGGCTTGACCATCTTGTATTGATATTACCATCTACTGCCATAATAGGCATTGAATACCCTTTAGAACTTACCTCGACTTTACATTTAAATGCAAGATTTGATTTTGAACTAAATATATTTTTAAGGGTTTCTTCATAAATATGATCCCCATATTTTTCATATTCATCACTGGCATCATAATAATTTATAAATTCATATTTAATTTTATTTGCTAATTTATTAAGTTTCTCCTCAATATGCTCTGCAGAAAATTTAAATAAATTCTGTGCTATATATTCTATTTCATTTTTAATATTCTTATTTTTGTATAATTTTTGCTTATTAATATACTTTCTTAACTGAAACAAATAAAAAGGTAATTTATTATCATTTAAATCAACCTTTCTGCCATTATATATAGAGACATATTCTTCTGTTTTATCAATATAAAAAAAACGATCTTGATATGTAGGGGCTATACATGTTCCTTCTTCAAAATCATTCCATGTCACTATTTGTACCATGTCAGGATCCTCTTGATATATTAGATTCCAGTAATCTTCATATAATCTTCCATTACTGCGTGAAGTATATCTTGGACCATTTCCCCAGCCCCATACTCCTTTATCATTAAAGCCTGGATTTACTGCACCTATTACTAAATCCAGTGCTTCATTATTTTTCATTTCTTTAACAGATTTATAAAACCAATCATGATAATCATCATCACCAACCCAGGCAAATCCAGCTCTAAGTTTTTCAAAATCCATCCATAGATGTTCACGAATAAACATCCATCCATTTTTATTTAAAAAATCTATTATTTGCATGAGTTCATTTTTTTTAAATACTTTATTACCAAGACCTTTCCACCTCCCACTGCTTAAAAACATTAATAATATTGGTAAATTGTTATATTTAAAATAATTTGCATCTGAACTATAAGTATCAACAATATATTCTAAATCCTGAATTGCATAGTTTACTGCTTCCTGACGGGTTTCAGGATTTCTATAACCAGGAAAAGCTAATTTTTCTTCATAACATATACAGGCTTTAAAATCATATTTTGCTGATATATCAAGTAATTTTTTAAATGACCTGTCAATACTGTTATCTGGACCATACCAATCAACAATAAACCCATCTATTCCTGCTGCTTTTGCTGTAAGAATATGATATTCTATAACATCTTCATCTTCGGAATCATAGACACCAATTATAGGATAATAAACAGAAGATATATCACGAAATCCCATTTCATTAATTTTTTCCGGATTATGTCTTTTCCCTGCTCCAAACCATTTCCAATGATCATAAGTTATCTCTCCCCGCTTAATTCTATATTTAAACCACTGTAAATAATGAGCAAAAACCTTTTTTTTGAAAAGGTTTACTTTAAAAATTTTATTTTCATTATTAATAGAATAAGTCTTTTGGGCATATAAATTAACTGCTGCGATTATACAAAATATTAATAAAATTAATGTTTTCCTCATAATACTATATGTCCCCATATTTAAACAAATTATTTTTTATAATAAGACAAAAAGCAGCAAGTGATAAAGTTTATTTTGTCCCTTGCTGCTTTTTTGTTTTTTTGAACAAATTAATTATTTACTTCTTTTACTTTTCTTTTTTGTTTTCTTTTTTGTTTTTTCTACTTCTTTCCCTTCTTTTTCTTCTTTTTTCTCTTCTTTGGAAATAAGCTCAATCCAATCGAAAGTTATTTTTTTATTTTTCCCTTCAACAATTAAAACTAAATTAAAAGACACTTCGCCTTTCCATCCTGTTGCTTCCTGAATATTTCCTTGAGCAATTCCTCTACCATTTCCTCTTTCAATAACAATATAAGTTTCTGACCAATCAGTACTAATAGCCAGTATCTTATAAGCTGAACTTAAATCAACTTTCTTAACCTTTACCCGAACAATATTATATTTATCCAGATCAATCTCATTTATAACATAAGCAACTTTACCCCAGGTACCTTTTCCTTTTTGTTGAAGTATAGCTGTTCCTTTCTTTTTCCCGGGATTTATTACAGCTCTATATGAAGTATCTGCTTTATTGTCATACCAATCTGTAACTTCATTAAAATCATCTCTCCAGAATGTTTCAGCAGATAACATTGAAACAATCATTAAACAATATAAAATTATTGTACATACAATTATCTTTTTCATTTTTTTTACCTCCTTAAAATAAAATATAAATTTAAAAACAGTTAATTTAAAATTCTATCTAACCACCTCCTTTTCATATTTATCAATTTAAAAAACAATTTCCTATTTATATTTCTTAACATCTGGATTTTTTAAATACTTTTCTGTAATCTGCTTCATTAAATTATCATTTAAAGGCTTAATTTTTTTAAATCTTTCAATAAAATTTTGTGTCATTATAGGAATTTTATATCCTCTATCTTTATCAGGTTCTATAATGGTTCCTTCAGGCCAATCATTCCAGGAAGCTATCAATATCCAGTTAAAATCATACTCATGCTCAAGAATAGCCTTCCATGATTGTTTATAAAAATCTTCACCTGTTATATCAATAACCCGTGCTTTACCTGAATTCCAGCTTAATATTTTTAAATCATTCATACCAGGATAAACTATGCCAATGGGAAATCGTTTCATATGTTTTTGACTTACAAAATTAATAGTGCTTTTATTTATAGCTCGGCAAAAATTATATGCTTCTTTAACACTACAATTTTTTAAATCATCTTTATATAAATACCAGTTAAAAGCTGATTTAAAAACATCAAAATTATTTAATTTTCCTGCATTACTTCCAATAAAATATACATCATATCCAGCTTTGTTTAGGGAGTCTGCAATTTTTATCCAATGCTCTCTTTTCAAGCCATATAATGTTTCATTAAAAATCTGAATAACAGGTTTACCTTGATATTTTAAAAAACTTTTACTATCAGCATAGTTATCTAAGATATCCTTTAAATCCTGAATAATACCCTCTATTTTTTCTTTTTCTGAATCATGCGGGACCCATCCTATCATATGTACTTTTGGTTCATAAAGAATCGTTATTTTAAAATCTTTCTTTTCAGCTAAATTAATCATTGTTTTTAAAGTTCGCTTGTAACTCTTGTGTAAATCTCCATAATCGTTAAACTGAAAGGCATCTATTCCCATTGCTTTTGCCAGATCAATCTGGTATTTAATAACATCAGCATCTTTTGGGTCATAAGCACCTATAATAGGATAATAAACTGAGGCAATCTTTCTTCTTCCATTTGGTAATATTATATCCGGATTACAATATTCTCCACCACATGGTTTTGCATTCCACTTCCAATTATGCCAGTTTCCTTTTCCTCCAAAAAAAGGCACGTATGTTGCCATTACAAATTTTTCAGGATTTCCATTAAATGTATTATCTTCACCTGCCTGAACAAAATCAAAATAAACTTCTCCTTGCTTTTTAGAAAATAATTTTACTTTAATTGTCTTAAAATTTTCCAGTTTTATATTTTGCTTTATAGATTTTGTCATTAAATATATCCAAACATTTTTTTTGCAATTATGAGGCAATGTTCCTTTTGATATAATAACATTTTTTCCATTTATTTCACTTTCAAGGACTATTCCAACATCATTATTTTTTAATTTTCTATTATCATTTATCTTTACCCAAACACCGGCACTTAAACTTTTAAGCTTTGAAGTATTAATTTTCTTATTTAAATTAATTTTCTGATATACCTCTCCAGATCCTTGTTTATTATTTTTAATCATAAGAGAACTTTTACCATAATATCCATCTTTATTATTAATTGAAATTATTGATGAAGATGAAGGGTTTTTAATCCAGAAAGATAAATTTTTTTCAAAACTTTTTTCTCTTATTCTTAAAGTAACAGGTTTTATTTTTTTATCTTTTATTATTCTATCCTTATCTGAACTTTCTTCTTTAATTTTAATATCATCAATATAAACTGTAGCATTCCATGGTAATGTCATTTTTAATGCAGCAACAAGTAAAATAGTATCACCTGGTATGTATCCATTATTTAATTTATATTCTGTTTCTAACAATGCCCATTTATTTGGAATAAGAGAAATAATCTTTGATTGTGCTATTGGTGTTTTTTCTCCTCTTTCATTCTCTGCTTCAATAACAAAAGAAATATCAGATGTATTTTTTATTTTTGTAACACTCCCGATTTTTATAAAGGCAGTAGCTTTTATACGATCTCCAACTGTAGGTAAAACTTTATTATTTTTTCGTGCAAATCCCATCAATTGTTTTAATTGTTCCTGGAGACTTTTCCTGACTTTAACATTTTTAACCGGTATCACCTGCCACATTGCCATGGATGGATCTTTACTTTTCCCATAAAATTTCATACAACTCTTTCCTGTTTTATATTCTTCACTGGTTATCTCATAACGAACTCCATTAACCCAAAAATCCCATCCAACATCTCCTTTTTGATTAATTGATTTTTCAAAACCATTATTTAATATTGGATAATATTTTACCTTATCATTAATCATAATAACTGCTTTTTTCCCTTTCATCCCTATGCATGCACCTAAAACAAATATTAATAAAATAAAGATTGATAAGTATATTATTCTTTTCATTAACATCCTCCGCTAAATTTCTGGTATTCCGTTATGATAATTAATATTTTATTTTCTCCATAAAAATAAAATTATTTAAATTATCAGTAATATACAAAAAATATTTTAATTGTCGTATCCTTTTCATTTTTTTAGTATTCGATTAGTTACCTCTTCTTTTTAATAATCCAGTAGCCGAGCCTTAAGGCTCGGCTACATTTGGAATTATATAAACTATTAAATCAGGTAATAATAAAAAATTATTTCCTATTATCTATAACTCCCTGTATCTTTGATGACTCGTATCATCATACTTATAATATAATAAGTTTTGAAAAAAAGTCAAGATATAAATTTTCATTTAAATTTTTATTGTGGTAATCTCATTAAAATTTATAAATCCTTTTTTACCTTACAAAACCACTGCCATACTGGAATACAGAAAATAGTTAACTTGCCAATAGTAATAGTTTTTTTATCTAACATTGTCAGGATAGTCCCCTTTTAAGGTTTAATTCTTCCATTTTTTTCCTTCCTACACATTTTCTACAACCGATTATACTTTTTTATTTATAAAATTTTATTTACATCAAAAAGAATAATGGATTTATCCTGCTTTGCTTCTTCTTTTAACTCTTCTGAAAATCCTGATTTAGAGTAAAGAGCAAAATATTCTTTTCTATTATTATTTTTCCATTTTACATTTTTTACTTTTTCTTTTAAATCATCAATAATATTCATGCTTATTTTTTTATTCGACCATTTACATTCTCCAAAAAGAATTTCATTATTACCTGTTGCTACTACATCAATTTCATTATTATTATCCCACCATTTTCCTATTTTTTTTATTTCAAAAGGCAATTTACTTTTTAAAGTTATTTCAATAGCAATTTTTTCAAATATCTGTGATATAATAATATTAAAATCTGATTTTATTTTATCTATAACGAATTTTTTATTTTCAATCTCTAAATAACTTTGAAAAGGATAAACATAACCAAACCAGAATTTAAAAAAATTGTCTTTAATAAAATATAAACCTTTTTTTGATTTTTGAGGGTTATCTTCAGTAATTGGTATTATTCTTTCCAGAATATCAAGTTCTAATAATTTTCCAATAAATGAAGTTAAATTTTTTGTCTGAATATTTAATCTACTTGCTATATTTCCTATTTTATGATTCCCTTCTGCAATAGTTTGTAAAATTGAAAAATAACTATTGGTTTCTGTTACTTCTTCTCTTAAAATAAATTTAGGTTCTTCATAAAGAAAATTATTTTTATTCAGGATTTTTTCTTCTATATTAAACATTATTGTCTTATTTAAATTAAAAAATTCAATATATTTTGGAATGCCCCCTGTAACACCATAAAATTCAATTATTTTAATTATATCTTTATTAGAAAAAAATTTTATATAATCATAAAAATTCATTGGTTTTAACCTGATTTGAGATGTCCTTCTTCCATAAAGTGGACTACTATAATTCAAAACAGATTTATACATCATACTTATTAATGAACCACATAGTATTAGCATTATTTTTTTATTTTTCAATCCCTGGTCCCATATTCTCTGGAAAATAGAAGGGAAATTATTGTTTACTTTATATAAATATTGAAATTCATCAATAATTAAAATAATTTTTTTCAAAAAATTTAAATTTTTTAGAATATAATTAAATAGGTTGTCCCATGTTTTTATATCAAGATCCTTTAAAACAGTATCATTTGTATGTTCTGCAATTATATTTTTAAATCGCTCAATTTGAATAATCTCATTCTGTGTATCTGCAAATAAATAGATAGCATCTTTATTCTTAATAAATTCTTTAATAAGTGTAGTTTTACCTGTTCGTCTCCTGCCATAGATTACAACAAAAGAAGAGTTTTTTTTATATTCATCTTCAAGAGTTGTTAATTCATTTTCTCTATTAATAAATTTCATATAAAAATTCCTAAATTTTCGTTTTGTAATTATAATAATATAAAAACGAAAAAAGTCAAGAAAAAAATATTTTTTTATTTTAAATTTTTTATTTTCAATTTTTAAGAAATAGGAATTTCCTTTTCTTACTTTTTTACAAAATAAATGTTTACTACTGTAATTGAGGCTGTCCCATAACCCTATATTATGTTAAAAATGTAGGGGTTCGATTTCACCTTCGATGACGATGTATCGAACCCGCAAATAAAGGCTTTAAAGAACGGGTTTGATAAATCAAACCCCTACAATTATTAGTTATGGGACAGCCTCAAGTGGGAGACTATAAAATAATCAAAATTATTAACTATTAAGTTTTAAGAAAAAGTGGTGTCAATAATTCACAAATTTGCAAAAAAGTCCTTGATTTTTTTTTAATATTTGGTATAATATTATTATGTTTCGAAATATTAATAAAAAATTAGAATCATGGAAAAACAAGAAGGATCGTAAGCCTTTATTAATAAGTGGTGCAAGACAAGTAGGTAAAACATATTCTTTAAAAAAATTTGGGAATAATTTATTTGCCAGATTTCATTATTTAAATTTTGAGGAAGATGAAAGATTAAAAAAAATTTTTCAGCAGGATTTAACTCCTAAAAGAATTCTTCAGGATATAAATTTTTATGTTGATTCTGTTGTTAATATTAATACTGATCTTATTATTTTTGATGAAATTCAGGAATGCCCAAGAGCTGTTACCAGTTTAAAATATTTTGCTGAAGAATTACCTGGATTAGCTATATGTGCTGCTGGTTCACTTCTGGGACTACATCTATGTGAGAGTAATTTCCCTGTTGGCAAGGTTGAATTTCTTAAAATGTATCCTTTATCTTTTGAGGAATTTTTATTAGGAACTGGTAATGAGAAATTATATGATTTTATTACAAATTTTATTCCCAATCAATCTATTCCGGAAATCATTCATTCTAATTTATGGGAGAAGCTTAAAATATATTTTATTGTAGGGGGATTGCCTGAAATCATTCTTACTTATAAGGATAATCAGGAAAATTTATTTACTGCATTTAAAACTGTAAGAGAAAAACAAAGTAATTTAATTTTATCTTATCTTGCAGATATTGCAAAACATTCTGAAAAGGAAAATTCAATGCACATAGAAAGGATATGGCGAAATATCCCTGCCCAATTATCAAAAACACATAATGGTTCTTCACCTAAATTTGTTTTTAAAAGTGTTATTCCTGGTATAAAAGGATATTCACGATTAGCAGGTGCAATTGATTGGCTTAAAACAGCAGGGCTTATTATTAAATTGTTAATTGTTAACAGTGGTAAACTGCCTTTAAATGCTTATACAGAAGATAATTTTTTTAAATTATACTTTTTTGATATAGGACTTTTAGGAGCAATAAATAAACTTTCACCAAAAACTATCCTTGACTATGATTATGGTACTTACAAAGGCTATTTTGCTGAAAATTTTATTGCACAGGAATTTTTAACTTCTGGTTTAGATGAATTCTATTGCTGGCGGGAAAATACATCTGAAGTTGAATTTGTTTGTGATATTGATGGCAGAGTTTTACCTGTTGAAATTAAATCTGGCTGGGTGACTCAGGCTAAAAGTCTTAAGGTGTTTGCAATAAAATACAATCCTGAATTTAAAGTAATTTTTAGTGCTAATAATATTAGTATTGATAGAAATAATAATATTTATAAATTACCAATTTATTTAGCTTCAAAAATTCATTTATTATAAATTCATGAATTTTCGTTTTAAAATTATAATAATCTAAAAACGATAAAAAGGTATCCAAAAAAATATTCTTGTGTCTTTTATCTTTATTTTATATTGACAATATATTAAAATAATTTGACAAATTAAAAGAATTGATTATATATAATTTTATAGAATCAAAAGTATATATTATAAGCAAATAAAACAAAATGAAATTTAGTAAATTAGTTAGGTTATTAGAAAAGAATGGATTTAAAATTATAAAAGAAAAAGGTTCAATTAGATATTATCAGAAATCTGGATGGAATAATTTAATTCGTGTAGATTATCATGGTTCAAAAGAAGTTCCTACAGGGACCTGTCATGCTATACTTAAAGCAGCAGGAATAAAAAAATAAGGAGTATATTATGATTGAATTGGATTATTCATTAATTATAGAAGCTACAGAAGATTATAACTATTTTGGTTTTTTTTCACCAGATTTAGAAGGTTTTACTGGTATTGGTCATTCTATTGAAGACTGTTTATATAAAGCTAAATGGGGGATGAAAAACCATATAAAATTGTTGCAAAAAAGAGGAATACCTATTCCACATAGAAATCCTAGCCCTCAAATTATTATTCAAAATGAACAACACTTAAAAAAAGCTGTTTAAAAATTTTAGTTAAGTAAAGTGTAATTATTTATGTATTACAGTTAAATCACATTTTCATGTAGTGTAAGCTTTGTCCCTGGATAAGGGAGGTCGGTAGACCTCGTAACCATTAATTAAAGCCTTTAATTACATTAATGCCATTGCCTTACCCACTCATTTATAAGAGGTCGTAACTAGAGACCGTTGCAAAAATGTTAAAGTGTAAATCACCTTCAAAAGATACTTTACATA
>CBDVEP010000081.1:0-14756 GCA_965373035.1 uncultured bacterium | reverse complement strand
ATATTTTAATCTATTTATTTATATATATTATATATGGAATTTTCTAAATATATAAGAGATCTATAGAATTTAAGCTGTTTCTATAAAATATTATGAAATTAAATCCATTTAATCCAAATTCTGTTGTGTCTACTAATTTATTTGCTGGTAGGGAAAAGTATGTTTTAAATATTATTAACAAATTTGAACAAGTCAAAAAGGGTATGCCCTCAAGTTTTTTTTTATTTGGTGAAAGAGGAATTGGAAAGACTGCTTTAGCTAAATTAATATTATATATTGCTAAAAAACAAGATGAACAGTTTGGAAATTTAAATTTTTTAGTTTCATATTATAGCGCTGATAAAGGTCAAAGTATTAATTCTATTTTGCAAGAAAGTTTAAATAATTTAAGTGATAATATATCAAGTAATATATTAACTCAACTAAGTGATAAATTAGGCTCATTATTAAAAAATGGAAAATTTAGTATTGGTGCTTTTTCGGTTGAATTAAAAAATAATAAAGAAGATACAATAATAGTACGTGATCAATTAATTTCAATTTTATCAAATTTAATAGATGCTATTAAAAATGATATAGGAGATGCAAATATTAGAAAGGATGGCATTCTTATTATAATTGATGAAATGCAGAATGTTTCTGACATTAATATTTGTGCCCAACTTTTAAGAGGAATTATAACAACTTTAGATGTTAAAAATTTAGGAAATATTTCATTTTTATTAATCGGTTATAAAGAAGCTATGAGTGACTTTTTTGATGGGGATCAATCGGCCAGAAGACAATTTGATTCTGTCGAATTAGGGGTAATGCCATTACAAGAAGCAAAAGAAGTATTAGTTAAAGGATTTAAAGAAGCTAATGTGAAATGGGATGATAACTCATTAAGTAAATCTATTTATGTTACAGGCGGATACCCGCATTCAATTCAACTTTTAGGGCATAATTTAATAGAGGTTGATAATGATAATAATATTAATAGTGAAGATTGGAAACAAGCTATAAATCGAACCGCTTTCGAGCTTAGAAAAAAAGATTTTGCAGAAATGTATAATTTTAATGGTAAGACAAGTGCCCGAGAAAAAATTCTTGATGTATTAGCCATTGCTGCTATTGCTGCAAAACCATTATCTAAAAAAGAAATTATAAAATATAGCAAAGTTACAAATGTATATCAATATTTACCTGATTTGATAAAAAAAGGATGCATACAGTATGATAAAAAGAAAGAAAAAATTTCAATACATTCACAATTATTTAGTTTTGGGATTTTAATAAGTATATTTAACAAAATAAAAAATGAAAATTATTTAAATGAATTGCTATATGATATTTTAGATAATAAGGAAAGCGATTAATTATTTTTAGCAATACTAATATTTTAGAAAAGAATGGGGACGGTTCTAATACTTTTTAAAGTGAAAAAAAACAGATAGGAAGAAGAAAGTATTAGAACCGTCCCCATTCTTTTCATTCTTTTCAATATGATGAGCGACAATTATTCTTACCGACTAAGGATAATTAAAATTACCGAAAATATACAAAAAAGTAGTTGATATTATTTTTTTGGATGTTACTTTAACTTTATGCAGAATTTGATTTTATCGCGGATTTTAATTGAAAATTTAAAATTAAAACGAAACCCTAATGATTATCAGTCTTATATAGAGACTTTTAGGGAATCATTAATTGATGCAAATCCTCACCAGATTGAAACTGTAATTACAGCACTTGAGAAACTTGAGTCAGGGGGGTGTATCTTAGCTGATGAAGTTGGGCTTGGAAAAACTATTGAAGCGGGTCTTGTTATAACCCAGTACAGGGCAAAACGAAAATGGAATATTTTAATTATTGTGCCTACTTCTTTATCTGTTCAATGGCAGAATCAATTAAAAGATTTATTTCAATTATCAGCTATTGTATTAACTTCTAAAAGCATTCAGCAGGTTAAGAAAAAAACTGATTCTAAAAATTTTAAACAATTATCAGGAAAAATATTTGACAAGGATGGTATTTACATAATTGGCAGGGAGATAGCAAGCAGGCTGGAAAAAAACAAAATTTTGTCACAAAAAGACTGGGATTTAATTATTGTAGATGAAGCTCATGAAATGTTTGCAAATATTTATCGCAGGTTTAATAATCAAACAGGTAGTTACAATATTGATTCAAAAGAAAGCCAGCGTGCTGCAAATTTAAGATATTTATTATTAAAATTACCTGTATTACTGTTAACAGCAACTCCTATCCAGAATAATATTCTTGAATTATGGGGGCTGGCTTCTTATATTTCTAAAAAAAATAATCTTGGTGAATATCATCATTTTAAAAAACTTTTTTTAAATAGTGAAACAGGAATTGTCAAAGAAAAACAGGAAGAACTGAAAAATAGGGTTAAAAATTTTTTAGTTAGAAATTTACGCAAAGATGCTGAAGTTTTTATGGATTATAAATTCACAGACAGGATTTGTGAAACTCTTAATTTTAATATGAATGAAAAAGAAAAAGAACTTTATGATAGTATATCAAATTATTTTGAGCGTGATGATATTCATGCTTATGATTTTGGAGGCGGCATTAGTTTAAAAGATGGTAAGTTTGCCGGTATCCGTAATTTATTAAAATTACATTATAGGCGTTTACTTGGGAGTTCCTTTGCAGCATTGAAACAAGGTTTAAAAACTGTTTTACGTCGATTAGAATCAATAAAAAAAGGAGAGTTGAAGAAACTTAATAACATAGAGGATTATGTGCCGGAAATTGATACAGAAGAGGATATTGAGGAAGATATCGATTCTGTTGAGGAAGGAGCCAATCAGGAAAAAATTAAGCAGGATAAACAAGAGAGTATTGATGAGGAAATAAAGGAAATTAAAGAATATATAAAAAAAGCAGAAGAAATAAAAGAAAGTAGTAAGGAAAAAATTTTAATTAAATTTTTAAAAGAAAGTATCCTGAATAAATCTGATAAGTTTTTTCAAAAAGTAGTTATTTTTACTCAATCCCTTGCTTCTCAAAAATATTTAAAAGAAATTTTTGAGAATAATGGATTTGAAAATGAAATTGTATTGTTTTCCGGAACAAACAAAGGAGACAAGGTAGAAGAAGCATTTCAGATATGGAATGAAGAAATCGGCAGTACTTATTCAGAATCTGAAAGACCTGTTGGAGATGCTGCCCTAAGGCAGGCTCTTATTTATTATTTTAAAACACGAAAGAAAATATTTATTTCAACAGAAGCAGGTGCTAAGGGATTAAATCTGCAGTTCTGTAATGTTATTATTAATTATGACCTGCCCTGGAATCCTCAAAGAATAGAGCAGCGTATTGGCAGATGCCATAGATATGGCCAGCAAAAAGATGTTTTAGTTATTAACTGCATTAATGCTGATAATGCAACTGAAAATAGAATTTATGAAATTCTTAATGATAAATTTAAACTTTTTAAAGGAGTAATGGATACTTCAAATGAAATTTTAGGTACTTTATGTAAAGCACTTAATTTTGAAGTAAGGGTTAATACTATTTTAAATAAATTTAAAACACCTGAAGAAAGAAAAATTATGCTTGAAAAATTTGAACAGGAAATAAATGAAGAAACAAAAAAATTAATTGACAAGAAACTGCAAAATACAAGAACTTTAATTAATAATCTTGATGAAAATGTTAAAAGCAAATTAAAGCAGATAGCAGAAGATATGCCTAAATATTTCAGCAAGTATGATAATGACCTGCTTAGTTTAATTAAACATTATTTGAAATCAGGTAAAATAGAAATGAAAGAAGAAAAAAAAGATAATCATATTTTATTAAAGATTTTTTTAAATAACAAAAAGCCTAAGAAATTTTATCTTGGCAAGATAGATGATACATTAAAAAATATACAGCACCTTAATTTAAAGAATGATTTTGTAAATGATATAATAAAAGATATAAATGAAAGAACAAGTAATTTAAAACAAGATGTTTATTTTAATTATTCGAGTTCAGCAAAAAAAAGTGAAATATTACAGGAGTATGTTAATTGCCGTGGAAAATGGTGTTTTTATAAAATGAATTATAAAGGTCTTGAGGAAGAAGAGAAATTATGTGATATAATCTCTGTAATGAAAAATGATAAAATATGTTTTTTAAATTCAGATGAGATTAATGCTTTGCTTAAGATTTCATTTTGTACTGATAAAAAAACAGGTCCGATTAATATTGATGAAAACTTAATTGAAGATAATTTACAAAATATTATTTCAGAAGAAAGTTTAAAAATTCAGAATATGCAGCAGCCAAGGTTGGACCAGAAATTACATAAGTTAAAAATAGAATTAGAAGATACTAAAAGTTATTTAGCACTAAAGGAGAAGACACTTGAACAGGAAATAAATGAACTGGAGAAAAAAATAAGATTAACTTTTAACGCTAATGAAGGTAAAAAATTAATTAAAGAGAAATCTAGGAAACAAGATTTATTAAATAATATCAGGGAAAAATTATTAAAGTTTCAGCAGGAATTCAGTAAATTATATACTGAGGAAGAAAACAAGCTTTTAGAGAAAAGATTTTTAGATACAGATAAAAATCTTATTTTCCAGCTTGATTTCATGATAAAATAAAAATGGGTATTTGTTTAGCGGATTTTAAATTATTCACGGGGTCTATCGACCTCCCCTATCCAGGGACAACGCCTACACTACATTAGCTAAACAAATATAAAATGGGTAATGCAGCATTATGGAATTTATTCATACAGCAGATTGGCATCTTGATAACAACTTTTCACAATTCAGCAGAGAAAAAAACCAGGAATTAAATAGAGCAAGATTTTCTGCTGTTAGGGCAATCTTTATTTATGCTGATAAAAATAATATTCCTTTAATTATTTGTGCAGGGGATCAGATTGACAGCAGTGATTTAAGGAATGAAAAAATCATAAATGAACTTTTTAACATAATCAGTAATTATAAGCATATTAAAATTATTATGATTGCCGGTAATCATGATGCTTTATGCTCACAAAATATATATTCCCGCATTGAAAAAAAGTCATATCCTGAGAACCTTATCTTTATTAATGATAAAGAGATTTTAGAATTTCCGGAGTTTAATTGTAAAATATTTGCTTCTTCCTTAAAAGATAAGAATAACACTCATAATCCTTTAGAATGGATTGATGATAAAAAAGAGAATCTAATTCGTATTGGAGTTGCTCATGGCAGTTTGAAAATACCAGGTAAATTTAAAAAAGACGATTTTCCAATTGATACTGATTTTGCCGTTAAAAAAAATCTTGATTATTTAGCACTGGGGCACTGGCATTCTTTTTATAAATTTGATGATTTTACTTATTACCCGGGCACACCTGAACCATTGCAGTCTAAAGATGATGGATATAGTTTAAAAGTTATTATAAGCAAAAAAGGGGATATACCAAAAGTTGAAAAAATTAATGTTCGCCAGTATAGATGGGATTTAGAGACAATTAAAATAAACAACTCATCAGATATCCATTTATTTACTGAAAGATATAGAAAGGATTCATCATTAAAAAAAATCAACAAAGTTATTCTTGAAGGGAATCTTTCTATTTGTGATTTTAATAAGTTAAATGCAGAAATTGAAGAATTACAATATAAATATTTTCAATTACAGATAAATAACAATATTTCATTTATTCCAACAGAAGAAGAAATTCATAATTCCATACCTGAAGGATACATTAAAAATATTGCTAATAAATTAATAAAAATAAGAAATTCATCAAATAATGAGATGCTTCCCGGTATTAATGATGAAGATATAACAAAAGAAGAAATAATTAATCATTCTTTATTAAAAATATTTAATTATTTTTCAGTTAAAGAGAAATAAATGTATTTAAACAGATTGGAATTAAAAAACTGGAAAAATATTAACAATTTGCAGCTTGATTTTAAAAAAGGTATAAATTTAATTTTTGGAAGAAATGAAATTGGTAAATCCACAATAATAGAAGCATTACAATTTGCATTTTTCAAAGATGCAGGAACTCAAGTAAAGGAAGTTAAAGAAGTTATTCCATGGGGGACTTCTTTAAAAGGTGAAGTTAAAGTATATTTTACAATCAGTAGTAATAAAAATTATGCTGTTTATAAATCATTTCCTAAAGGGGAATCACAATTATTTTTAATAACAGATGAAAATAAAGAAGTAGAACTTCATAATACACATAAAAAAGTACAGGAGGAACTATATAATCTGCTGAATATAAAAGAAGAAAAAAGCGGGTTATTTAATTTATTATGGATTAACCAGGGTGAATCTTTAGATTTGTTTTTTAAAAAAAATCCCTTAAAAAATGATAATGAATTTAATACAGCACTTAAAGATATTATTAAAAAAAATGTTATTTCCAGAGAAGCAGAAGAATTTTATAATTTTCTTTTAAAAGAACATAATTTTATTTTTACTTCTTCTGATAAAGTTAAAAAAAATTCTGATATTTTAAGACTTCAGATATCAGTACATGATTTAAAGGAATCAATAGAAGAAATAAATAATAAATTAAATATCATTGAAGAAAAAAATCAGAAAACAACACAACTTAAAAATTTAATTCAAATACAGGATGTCAAAATAAAAAAAGAAGAAGAAAAATTAAATGATTTAAAAACTAAAAAAATTAAGTATGAAAAAAAGCTGAAAATATTTGAGATAAACCAGGAAAAATTTAATACTAAAAAAGTTGAGTTTGAAACCTTAGAAAAGGATTATACTGAACTTAATGAAATTATTGAGCGGCTTTGTGTTTTAGAAAAATATATAATCAATAGAGGAATAAAAAGAAAACAATTGCAGCTTCAGGAAAAAAAATCTTGTATGGATTTGAATAAATTAAAAAAAGAAGAAAAAAATTATAAAGAGGATTTGAAAAAAAATGAGAATCTTATTAACTTTTATCAGAGTTTAATTGAAAAATTGAGTATAGAAAATGAGAATAATAATCATAATAAAGCTTTAAATAATATAAAAGATAAAATAAAAATATATACTGAATTAAAAACAAATTTAGAAAATATTGAAAAAGAGTTAAAAAAATGTAAGGTGTCAAATAAAGAGATTGTTGAAAAAGTTAAAAAATTATTAACTAGTATTGAAAAATTAAAGATTGAAATAAATACTTCTACATTAATGGTTAATATTACTTCATATAAAAAAATTGATTTAAATATTAAAGTAGATGATAAAAATCCTGAAAAATACATAACAAGTAAAGACCGGAAAAAAGAAATTATTGGAGAAAATATAATTAAAATAGATGTTCCTGATTTAATGAATATTAATTTTTCCGGGAACAGGAATAAACAGGAATTAGAAACTTTAAGAGAAGATTTAGGGGATAAGACAAATAAATTAAATCAAGTTTATGAAACAATAAAATTAAACAATATTAAGGATATTGAAAACGAGTATCAAAAATATGAAAAGTTAAATCAGGGAAAAGAGAGGATAAAAATAAAATCAGATGCAATCCTAGAAAATTTTAATAATGTCCGGGAAGTTATTAAGAAAAAAGAAGATATTGTTTCTACAATACAGAAAAATGAAGCTCAATTAAAAGAAATAAATAATAAAATAAGTAAATTTAACATTACGGTTAAAAGTAAACTAACAAAAGCTGAATTAGAATTGAATATTAATACTATTAATATAAAAATTAAAAAAACAAAAAGCAGTTTAATATCTATAGATAAAAAAATTGAGAATATTACTGAATCTCTTGATAAGAAACGAGATGAAATTAGTATTATAAATAATGAAATAACTTCTAATGAAACTAAAAAAGGAGAATCCTTAAACAGAACAAAGAATATTTTAAATAACATATCTATAGAAAAATTTAAAAAGAATTATTTCCTGAAAAAAGATGAATTAAAATATTTAAACAATGAGTTAAAAAAAATAAAACCATTGGAAAAAGAAAAAATAAATCAGGAAATAATAGATAAACTACAGGGAGCAATAGATTATTTAAATAAAGAAAAAATTGAAAATGAAAAACAGACAAGAGAATTGAATGGATTTATAAAATCTTTAATTGATGAGAACTTATTGCCAAAAAAAAGTAATGTTGAATTTGAATATAATCAAAAATTAAATGAATTAAAAAATGAGAAAATCAATATTTATTCTTTAAAATTGTTATTAGAGTTATTAAATTCTGAAAAGGAGAAATTAGATAAAAATATAATTTATCCTTTACAGGAAAGATTAAAAAAGGCTTTTAATAATATTACTGATAATAAATATTCAGATTTATCCATTACAGAAGATTTTGAAATTAAAAAAGTGAAAACTTCTATTTACAATAAAATAGAAACTGAGACAGGTATTTATTCATTATCTTATGGTACAAAGGAACAGCTTTCATTTTTATTTCGGTTTATTGTTGCACAATTTTTATCTGAAAAAGAACCCCAGGTTATGATTTTAGATGACAGTTTTGTTAATACTGATTATTCCCGTTTACAAAGATTATTAAAAGAAATTAATAAATTTTCAGAAAAAATACAATTTTTATTATTTACATGGAATCAGGAAAGTTATTTAAAATTTAAAAATTTATTCCATGGAAATTTTATTGATCTTGAAAAATCAGGATAAAAAATGTTTAATCTTCTGGCTTCTGGCAGGATGTCTCAGTCTTTTAATGGCTTTTTTTTCAATCTGGCGTATTCGTTCTTTGGATAATCCAAATTTCTGACCAATTTTTTCAAGGGACATTTTTTTATTATTATTTAAACCATAACGCAGGTTAATGACAATTCTTTCTGTTTCTGATAAGGAATCCAGTGCCTGGTTAAGACTGTACTGCAGGGATGATGATATTACATTATCTTCCGGCTTTGGGGCACTGCTGTCAGAAACAATATCAGATAAAACACTGGTATTGTCAGTACCTATTGGACTTTCAAGGGAAACATAACCCTGGGTCGCACTTAATAATGTGCTTACTTCTTCATTTTCCATATCTAACTGGTCCGCAATTTCTGTTGCAGAAGGCGGGCGTTTTAATTTAGTTGTAAGTTTATTAATACTTTCTTCAATTTTTCTTATATCAGTAGATCTGTTTAAAGGCAATCTAATCAGACGTGATTTTTCAGCTATAGCTTTAAGTATGGATTGCCTTATCCACCATACAGCATAGGATATAAAATGGTATCCTTTTCTATAATCAAATTTTTCAGCAGCAATAATAAGGCCGAGATTCCCCTCATTAATCAGATCAATTAAAGAAATTCCACTAATTTGATATTTTTTTGCAATGCTGACTACAAACCGTAAATTAGCCTGAATAAGTTTTTGCTTGGAATCTTCATCACCTTTCATAGCATTGTGTGATAAGTTTTCTTCTTCTTCACGGGTAAGTAATGGAATTTTATTAATTTCTTTTAAGTATATAGAAAGAATATCTTCATTTAAGGATTCCGTAATTTTACTTTTATAGCTTATTTTAGGTTTTATTTTTTTAGGTTTTACTTTTTTAACTTTTGTTATTTTAGGTTTTGCTTTTTTAACTTTTGTTTCTTTTTCTTTTGTTTGTTTTTCTTTTGTTTCTTTTTCTTTTGTTTCTTTTTCTTTTGTTTCAACCAAAATTATATTTTTCCTCCTTAATAATTATCCCAGTACATTACCTGATTTTTCAAGTAAATAATCATCATTTATTAATAAAATGTCGTCTATTTATTAGACAATTTTTATTAAAAAAGGTTTCAAAAAAATATTAAAAAACAGGCTTTTTTAATCTCCCTAATGGATTTTTTATAGAAAGACCTTCTATACTGAATGTGCTTTTTCTCTTTCCATTAATTAATATTCTAACCTTTGTTACTTCTGGAAATTGTGTGGCTGTATAAACAATCTGATAGAGCCGTGCTTGAAGCATAGAGATTCCAACGCCTGTCTCAATGTTTGCGTTAAAATCCAGATAAGCAACATTTTTTAAAATTTTTACACTTTTTAACTGTGTGCCTGACCAGAACACAGAAATAATTCCTTTTTTTTCTTCTTCCTGTGAGGGGCCGTTTAGTAATAAATTCATTGTATGTTTTAGAGGAGTACCTGTTGAGTTTATTGTTCGTTTGACTTTCACAAGAGATAATTGATCTGTTTTTTGTATATGTCTTACAAAAAATAATTCTATATTGGTTTTCTTTTTTAAAATAGATGGTTGTTTTTTCATAATATAATTTTTAACTTTGTTAAATTCTTTTATTATTTTTATTTTTTTAAATGGAGATTTGTTTTGCAGAAGCATGATTATGACAACCATGAATATAATAATCCAGAAAAGTAATCCTATCCCACAACCTGCTCTTTTTTTTCTTGCCATAGATTTAAATTCCTCTAATTAGTTTTATTATCGTTTTAATTAATGAGTTTTTTAACTAATTTTTTTTATTTTTTTAATTCATTTTGAAGATGAACCATCTGCATGACCTGAAACATGGTTGCATATCCTTTTTCTATTAAAATTTGACCTGTAGTTTTTATTTTTCCTTTTTTCTTGAATTTTATTTGAGTTTGCAGGATTTCTTTTAATTGTTTTTTAGTTATGATGCCTGATTCAAAAAATAATTTTCCTAATTTATACTGATCTTTGAGGTCTTTTTCTCCTTTTAATTTATTGATTTCATTTTTATAATTGATGATTAATTTTTGAAGATGGGCTGCTAATTTGCTTGTATTATGAAGTCTTCGTGCAGTTGTTTTTAAAAGGTTTAAACCGATTTCAGGGTTTTCTAAAATTACTTTATCAATATATTCACCAGGTATAATAGATAATTCACTATCTTCCAGGGCTATAATTGTAGCACTGCGAGGTTGTTTAAAAAGAGCTGCGGATTCTCCAATAATTGCCCCGTGCTCTTCAATTTCTGTAATAAATTCTTCATCAACAAAAACTCCGCATTTTCCTTTATTTAATATAAACATATCTGTATCAATATCACCTTGTTTACATAAAATTTGATTTTTTTTTAGTAATTTAGACTGAATAAGAAGTTCATTTTGGTCATCTTTTTTTTTACTTTTTAAGTTTAGAATCATAAATATATATCCTTTTTGTATTATATAATTACATTTTTTCAAGTGTCAATGAAAATTTAAAATATTATGCTCTTGGATGAAATTGTGAATGATATTTTTTTAATTTCTGGTAATTAAGATGAGTATAAATTTGCGTGGTTGATATATCAGAATGCCCTAATAATTCCTGAACTGACCTTAAATCAGCACCATTATTTAATAGATGTGTTGCAAAACTATGACGAAGCGTATGGGGAGAAATGTTTTTATAAATACCAGCTTTTTGAGAATATTGCTTTATAATTTTCCAGATACTTACACGAGACAGTTTACTGCCAAACCAGTTTAAAAACAGGTAATCAGTTGTTTTATTCTTTTTTTCAAATAAAATTCTGCTTTTATCTAAATAGTGATGTAATAAATCAAAAGCTTTTTGTCCTATTGGAATAATTCGTTCTTTATTTCCTTTTCCTTTTATTTTTATGATCTCAGCATTAAAATGAATTTTATTTATTTTTAAGTTTGATAATTCACTTACCCGTATTCCAGTAGAATACATCAGTTCTATTATGGTTTTATCACGTAATTCATATTTATTATGGATATTGAAAACATTTAATAATTTTTCTATTTCTTCAGATGTTAAATATTCAGGAAGATGAATACCAATTTTAGGGGTCTCCAGAATAATAGCAGGATTTTTATCTATGATTTTATCAATTATACAATATTTAAAAAACATTTTTAAAGTTACAATTTTTCTTGCCAAAGTTCGCGGAGAAATATTTTTAGTTTTTAAAAAATTAATAAAATTAATAAGCACTCTAGAATCAATATCTGATATATGATTGGGATTAATTTTTTTTAAATAATAAAGAAATTGATTTAAATCAATTCTATAGTTATAAAGTGTATTTTTTGTTAATCCTTTTTCTATAAGCAGGTAATTGATAAATTGTGTAATTAATGTTTCCATGTTCATTACTATTTTCGGAATATAGTGATAATAATTTATCTAAATCTTATGTGCAAAAGATGATTCAGTAGTAATTCAATGGTAATAAAATCATGAAAGGTTATGAGGTTTGTAAAGACAGAAATTTAAAAATCCCCCTTAGACTTCTATATCAGTTTAAAAAAGAATGCTTATCTTAAGAATGTTTAATCTATTCATTTTTTTGGTTTTTTAGGATTTTTAGCTTTAACAATTAAAGATTTTTGACCTTTATTTTTATTTAAAAATGCATCAAGAATTAATTCAGCTTCATTAAAAGGGACTGTTAAAAATGAGAATGAGTCTAATACTTTTATATCTTTTATTTCATGATCTTTTATCTCTATTTTTTTTTGGATCATCATCTTTAATTTATTTACTGTTAAATTATCTTTTCTGCCAAGAGCAACAAACAATCTTGTCTTCCCTTTAGTATCAGGAGTGACCTCTTTGATTTTTGAATAACTATTCACATCAAGTTCATCTTTAAAAGAATGCAGCAGCATTGCAGAAATAATATCTTTAGGATCATTATCATTAAGCAGCTCTTCAGCAATATTATAATATCTACTATGCTCTGCTTCTGATATTATCTGCTGTAATTTATTTTTAACTGCATCTTTCTTAATATTAATAATATCTTTAACCTTTGGAAGCATTGCTTTCTCAATATCTGTTTTGGCTATCTTCTTAATCACTAAAAGCTTTCTATATTCTGAAGGAGTAATGAAAGTGATAGCAGTACCCTGTTTTCCAGCTCTTCCTGTTCTACCAATTCTGTGAACATATGATTTAGGATCCTGCGGCAGAGAATAATTAATCACATGTGTTAGATCAGAAATATCAATCCCCCTGGCTGCAACATCAGTTGCGACAAGTATATTAATCTTCTTATTTCTAAATTTACCCAGAATTCTCTCCCTTAAAGTTTGAGATATATCACCATGAATGGCATCAACATCATACCCGCGATCTTTTAATTTCTGAGTTAAATTATTTACATTTATCTTTGTTCTGCAAAAAATTAATGCATAAAACTCTGATTCAACATCAATAATCCTGCATAAAGCATCTAATTTATCAGCAGCTGAAACCTCAAAATATATTTGATTTATAAGATCTGTAGTTAAATTATTTTTTTGAATTTTAATATACTCATATTTATTCATATAAGATGAAGCTAAATCTCTTATCATTTTAGGCATAGTAGCTGAAAACAACATAAACCTCTTATTTGAATTTGTACTTTTAATTATTTCTTTTATATCTTCAATAAATCCCATATTTAACATCTCATCAGCTTCATCAAGAACAAAAAAGGATATATTTTTTAAAACAAGTGTTCCTCTTTTAATATGATCAATTACCCTTCCAGGAGTACCAACAACAATATCAATCCCCTTTCTCAATTTTCGGAATTGTTGATCAATTGACTGTCCGCCATATATTGGTGCTATCTGTAAATCCCTTTTACCTTTTAATGAGTTTATCTCTTCTGCTACTTGAATTGCCAACTCACGAGTAGGGGTAAGTATTATAGCCTGCACATGTTTTTGGCCATCCTTAATTTTTTCTAATATAGGCAGACCAAATGCTGCAGTCTTTCCTGTCCCGGTCTGTGCCTGTCCCATCATATCAAGATCAGTTTGCAGCAATATAGGGATAACTTTCTCCTGTATCTCTGTTGGTTCTTCAAATCCTTTTGATTTCAGAGCATTAAGTGAGTCTTTTGATAAACCAAGATTATTAAAATTTTTCATTAAACAAATTTTCCTCTTCAACTATTTTTTACATTACATAACATTATAAAGATAGTATTTTAATACTACTTCAAAGATTTTAATATCATAGACAGTGTGAAATATCATTAAATAATGTGAAACAGCAATATAGTATATACTTAATATCTATAATAAATAATTATAATGCAAAGTCAACTTTTTAAAATAAGCAAAAAATCCCTACAAAATAAATATTTGCCTTTGATAGTTATTCCCCATTACCTCAATAGAAATTGTTTGACTTCAAATTAAAAAAATTTATATTACATTAAATGTCAGGCCATGATATCAAATCATTAAAAAAAAAATATGAAGCTATTTCAGGTTTAAATAATCTCCTTAAAGTAAGATTAAAAGCCTTTGAAGAACTTGCTAATATTATTAATTCAGAAAAAGATATTAAGGAAGCTTTAAATAATACATTAGACTTAATATTAAAACTTTTTAAAGTGCCTTCAGGTTCTATTATGTTATTAGATAGAAGTAATCGGTTTATGGATATTGGAGTTGCCCGAGGTGAAAAAGCCCCTAAAATAAAAGATATAAAAATTCAGTTAGGAGAAGGTATAGCCGGGAAAGTAGCAAAAACAGGAGAATCTCAAATTGTAAATGATATTTCTAAATCAGAAGATTTTAACCAGGAGATAGGTAACCAAATAGATTATGTCCCTAAAAATATTTTATGTGTTCCTATTAAAATTAAAGACCGAGTTTTAGGCTGTATAGAAATTATGGATAAATTTGATGGGATTTTTACAGAAGAAGATAAAAATTTATTAATTTCAATCGGGAATACACTTGGTATTATTATTTCCAATGTTAGACTATATGGTTTATCTAAGCAAACAGTTAATAGATTAAAAATTTTAATTGAAGTATCTAAGAGTATCAATACAACAATGGATGTACAGGAACTTTTAAAT
>CBDVEP010000080.1:0-14818 GCA_965373035.1 uncultured bacterium | reverse complement strand
GTTCTCTTTTATTGTAAATGTGTTGTTTGAATTTGATTGTAAATTTAAATCCATTGCTTCAGTTCACAGGAAAAGGTTATTAGAAGATTTGATTTACAGTTTATGTACTCGGGGACGGTGAAAAAGGTATCGGTTCTTGACATTTGACATATAGTTAATATAGCTATGTTGTTAATAATATAATAAAATGTCAAATGTCAAGAACCGATACCTTTTGCTTTTGCTTTCATTTTATAATCTATATAATAGAACATTAATTGTCCCAATCTTCTATTTTGAACAATAATGGGAACCATTACTTTTCCAACTACTCTGTCATTAACAATAAAATGTTCTTTTGTTATTTTAATGCCGGAAGTGGAGTTTCCAATGATAAGTCTTTGTTTGCTTTTTGGTATTAAATTAATCATCCTTATAAAATCATTTCTTACTGTAATAAAGGTTGTTTTACTGATAGGAAGGTAAAAGTGTATATTTGTATAATATCTGTTAAGTATGTTAATAATTAGAGATGTTATATCAGCCTGGAAAATATTTTCAAATTTATATATTAGACCCAGCAAGTTTATTTCCCCTTCTACATTTTCTGAATATTTAAAAACTTCATAAACAAGATTTATGTTTTTTATTAATTTTTTATATTTAGATGAACACTGGCCATTAAGATTTAATTTAGTTATTTTTTCAATTTTAGTTAAATCATCTACAGTAACAATATAATTTTTTAAAACTGATATGACAAAGTTTTCATTAAAATTATCTGATGTTTTTAATTTTTCTAAATGCATGATGTAAAAATAATTGCAAGTATTATGCCATTATAATAAATTCGTTTCCTTATAATTGCTTGTATGTTATTGAATTATATAGTGAGATTTAATGACAGATATGAATTATTAAAAAATTGTGTAATAAAAACACAGTGAGATGTAATTTTTTTTCTTTTTAAAAAATAATGCAAATTTTTTCACTCTATATTGTAGGTAGCTGTCCGGAAAGTCCATTTTTGTAGGCCGAAGGTGCCCTTCAGCCTACAAAATGGAGGCGGCGGGAATTGAACCCGCGTCCCTAAATTAACTCCTTTAAATATCTACATACTTAGTCAGTGAATATATCTTAGTTTAAAGTAACCCACTAACAGGACTTTAACCCCAGTCTGATTAATACTGTTTATAGAAACCAGACAAGTCTATAAACAGGTTAACAGTAGGTTTTGCGGTTCAGTTCCACCCTGTTAACAAAGCAGAGTCTGATCCGGCTACTTAATAATTATTAAGCAGCAAATGCTAAATTTTCATCGGCATTTAATAAAAGGTGGAGTTTTTTACAGGTTTCTCCAACCCTGGTATGCAATTTAAAACAGTTTTAATTCAGGTCGAACCCAGTTCGCCCCCGGTTTTACTTCCTCAGCATATTCTTCTTCATTGCTCTTTCAATGGCAATATTATCTTCTCTTTTTTTAATATCATGGCGTTTGTCAATTTTAGTTTTGCCTTTTGCTAATCCGATTTCAACTTTAACTCTATTTTTTTTAAAATAGACTTTTAAAGGTATAATTGTATATCTTTTTTCCTGCTGTTTTCCAATAAGGCGTTTTATTTCTCTTTTATGAACTAAAAGTTTTCTGTCCCTTTTTGGATCATAACTTTGTAAAGAGCTGTTTTTATATGCACTGATATGAATATTTATTAAAAAGAGTTCATTATTTTTTATTCTTGCATAACCTTCCTTGATACTGATACTGCCCCCACGGATGGACTTAACTTCATCGCCTATAAGCTGTATCCCTGCTTCCATGGTCTGTATGATTTCATAAGACCACTTAGCCTGTTTATTTATTATAACAGTCTTCATTAATAAAATATAACATCAAAAATAACAATGTCAATTAAATTTTTAATAAATTTTTACTTGACAAGTTATTTTAACTTGTTATAATTTATCTAAAGTTGTCAAAAGTTATCATAAATTGTGTTTACTTATTATAAGATATTAAAAGTTAATTTTAATTAGATTAAATTACTAAAAATTGTTAAATATTGTTATTTAACTGCCGATGTTGATTGTATTAAAACAAAAAGAAGGCAGATATTTTATGAAAAGCAATTTAAAAAATGGATTAAAAAAAAATTCACTTAAGAAGGAACTTGAGAAGGAACTTGACAGGATGCTTACAGTTACAGAAGCATCTGAAATTTTTGGTGTAAGTAAAAGCACCATTAGAAGGTTAAATAACATTGGTGAAATTAAAAGCTACAGGATTGGGACTGGAAAACACAGGCGGTTCCGTAAACGAGATTTGCTTGATTATCTGGAAAAGAATAGCTGAAGTTGTAATGAACTATTCACTGGTTTTATTATTAAGGTATATTGCCACAGAGGTCGAAGATGCTGTCAAGTACACAAAGACACAGAGATTAGAAAAAATATTTTTGTAAAGATTTTGAATAATATTTTAGATTTTCTAAAATTGTAGTGTAGGAGTTAAGACTTTAGTCTTTTATAAAATTCTAAAGAATTAATTCCTTCATCATGAACAATAAATTGCACCATAATTTATATTATATTATTTTTTTTTAGAAAATCTGAATTATTATGAAAGAAGATTAATGTTATGAAAAAAGGATTAATTGTTTTTATAGCAGTTTTTTTATTGCTTGTTTCATGTGACAGTGCAGTTAAAACACGGTTTAAAAGGGCTAAGCGTTTATCTAAAAGTGATAAAATTGAAAAATGGGAAAAAGCCATTATAGAATTTGATAAGATCATTAAAATAAAAGTTAATGCAAGAGAATACCAGAGCCTGGTTTATAGAAAATTAGGCAAAAGACATTTACAGATGGAACACTGGAATGATGCCCTGCGTTATTATATGAAAGCTGTTGAAATCATACCAAATGAAGGCTTGATACATTACAGACTGGGTGTATGTTATAGTCAGTTAAGCCGATCTGAAGATAATAAAACGAAAAAAATGGAATTAATTAAAAATGCAGAGAAAGAATATAAATTAGCAATAAGTTTAAATTCAAAATTAATTGACCCGTACTATGGATTAGGTGTTATTTATTTCTATGTTTATAAAAGCTATAATAAGGGTATTAAATACATTGCTGAAGTTTTAAAAAGAGATTCGAAAAATATAGATGCCCATTTTGCCCTGGGAAGATTTTATTATGAAATAGGGGAGAGCATCAAGTCACTTGAATTTTATAAAGCTCTTTTATCTCTCGTGCCTGAATCAGACCAGAGGTATGCACAGGTAAAAGATAATATTCAAAGAATTCAGGGTGAATTAAGAGGAAACAGGTGAAACGAGATAGTAGAAAATATTTTATAGCAATAAATATGATCGAAAATATAAAAGCAGAAACATTAAATTTATTAATCAACAGGTTTGATGACATAGAAGATATTTATAATTTCAGATTTAATTCTAAAGAATTAAGTATTGCAGAAAGAACACTTGTTAAAAAGTTAAAAGAGCATAAGGAGCATTATTTAAATGAAGCAGAAAAGGAATTAAAACTTATAGACAAGGATAAAAGTTTTAAGGTCATGACTATAAAAGATAAAGAATATCCTGATCTTTTAAAAAATATTTATGACCCACCTATTGTTTTATATATAAAAGGAGATTTGCAGCCTGATGTCCCTAAAATAGCTATTGTAGGGGCAAGAATGGCAAGCCAGTATGGTGTTCAGATGGCTTTTGATTTGGCTCGGCAGATTGCACAGCAGGGGATTATTGTAGTCTCAGGTCTGGCAGTTGGAATTGATACATTTGCTCATAAAGGAGCCTTAGCGGCTAAGGAGCAAACTATTGCTGTTTTAGGGTCAGGTCTTTTGTATGTTTATCCACCTGAAAATAGGAAATTGTATACTGATATTGCTGAAAATGGAGCAGTTATTTCTGAATTTCCACTTAAAGCAAAGCCTCAGCGTCATCATTTTCCCCGTAGAAACAGGATTGTAAGTGGTTTGAGTTTAGGAACTGTTATAGTGCAGGCAGGTAATCGTTCAGGAGCTTTAATTACTGCTTCATGTGCTCTTGACCAGGGTAGAGATGTTTTTGCTGTTCCTGGTACAGCTTCTGACCCTCATTTTTTTGGAACAAACAGGCTGATAAAACAGGGTGCAAAGCTCATCCAGAATGTTGATGATATACTTGATGAATTAAAAATTACTAATAAAAAGGTTGAAAAGAAAAATAATTTAACTCAAACCATAAAGGAGGAGAGAGAAAGGTTAACCCGGGAGGAGGAGAATGTTTTAAACCAGTTGAATGAAGAACCGCTGCCAGTAGATAATCTTATACAGAAAGTCAAGATGGATATTTCCGAGGTGGAAAGAATCTTAATGCTTCTGGAAATAAAGGGTTATGCTGACCAGTCCCCGGGCCATAAGTTCCGACGTATTAATTAAATATATTTGTTTATAGACTTTTAGACTAATTATAGGGAGGGGAATGTGAAAGATTTAAATAAGATTGTTGATCTTATTATAAAAGAATTGTTTGATTTAAAAGATGAAGGATCTTCTGAGCAGAAAGTTCTTATGCAATTACTGGAAAGCGGGATTGATCTGGAAGAAATTGATAAAGCTTTCTGTTTTATAGTAAAAAAAATCCATCAAAATAATCAGAATAAAAATAAAAAAATAAAAAAGATGCGTGTTTTAACTGCACAGGAAAAATTTAGATTGTCAAAAGATGCTCAAGCATGTCTCTATGATTATTATTATAATGATTCAATAACATGGCAGGAGATGGAGCGAGTTATAAATAATGTAGAAAAAATGAACCAGGTTCTTGATGTTTCAGACCTTAATATGTTAATTGAGAAAATTATATTTGCTAAAAAACATGAGAATATTATGGTATGTGGATTAGATGTTCATTAAGAAATAGAAAAGATTATTATGACAACAAAAAAGAATGTAAAAAAGAAGAAAATACTTGTAATTGTAGAATCCCCAGCCAAAGCAAAAACAATTAATAAATATCTGGGTAGAGATTATATTGTGGATTCATCAAAAGGACATCTTATTGATCTTCCTAAGTCCAGGTTAGCTGTTGATATTGAAAATGATTTTAAACCTGAATACAAGGTAATCAGGGGCAGGGCAGGTATCTTAAAAGAGCTTAAGAAAAAAGCTGGTGATTGTGAAAGTGTTCTTCTGGCTGCTGACCCTGATAGAGAAGGTGAAGCTATATCATGGCATCTTGCAAATGCTTTAAAAGATGTGAATCATAATATAAAAAGGATAGTTTTTAATGAAATCACAAAAGATTCCATAAGGGAAGCTATAAATCATCCAATTGATATTGATATGGATAAAGTAAATTCACAGCAGGCAAGAAGGATACTTGACCGTCTGGTAGGATATAAAATTAGTCCCATTTTATGGCAGAAGGTAAAAGCAGGGCTTTCTGCAGGCAGAGTTCAATCTGTTACATTAAGACTGATTTGTGAACGGGAGGATGAAATAGTTCGTTTTAAACCCCAGGAATACTGGAGTATTGAAGTTGAATTTAATAAAGCTGGAGAGATGTTTAAGGCAAAACTGGTTAAATATAATAGTGAAAAAATTGAAATAAATAATAAAGAAGAAGCAGATAAAATCAGTCAGCTGTTAAGAGAGTCTGAATTTTATGTTTCTGATATTGTTGAAAAAGAAAGGAGGAGAAATCCTTTACCTCCTTATATTACCAGTAAACTACAGCAGGATGGTTTAAACAGGCTTGGATTTTCTGCACAGAGGACAATGAGGATAGCACAGCAGCTTTATGAAGGTATTGATGTGGAAGGAGAGGGTCCTGTTGGTCTTATTACTTATATGAGAACAGATTCAACCAGAATTGCAGCCAGTGCCCTATCCCAGACCAGGGATTTTATTAAGGAAAAATTTGGTAATTCTTATTTACCTGATACACCTAATGTTTATAAATCCAAGAAAAGTGCCCAGGATGCTCATGAATCCATAAGACCTACCAGCATAACAATGACACCTGATGGTATAAAACATAGTTTAACACCTGAGCAGAATAAATTATACAAATTGATTTATAATAGATTTTTAGCATCACAGATGACTCAGGCTGTTATGCAGTTGACAAGTATAATTATAAATGGTAAAAACAAAGAGAATTTTGAATTACAGATAAGTTTTTCTAAATATAAATTTGATGGCTTTACAAAAGTTTATTCCTATAATATTAATGAAACTCAAGATAATATACCTGAAATGGAAAAAGGAGAGAAACTTAAATTTAATGAACTTTTCAGTCAGCAGCATTTCACTCAAGCCCCACCTCGATATTCGGATGCTTCTATTATAAAAATTCTTGAAGAGTCCGGTATTGGAAGACCTTCTACTTATGCTCCTACTGTTGCTACACTGGAATGGCGTTATTATATTATTAAAGAAGGAAGGCAAATCATTCCAACTGAACTTGGTAAATTGATAAATATTTTACTTGTAAAAAATTTTCCTGATATAATTAACGTTGATTTTACGGCTGAGATTGAAGAAAAACTGGATGAGATTGCTGAAGCCAGAATAAACTGGATACAAATGTTAAAAGATTTTTACCCTACTTTTATAGAGGATGTTAACAAGGCATTAGAGAATATTGAACAAATAGATGATTATAAAAAAGGTATTCCAACTGATAAAGTGTGTGAAAAATGCGGTGAACCTATGGTGAAAAAATTAGGAAGGTTTGGCTATTTTTTAGCCTGTTCTGGTTTTCCTGATTGCCGCAATGCAAAGCCTTTGCCCATTGCTGACTGCCCGGTACCTGGTTGTGATGGAAAAATAATAAGCCGACGAAGCAAGAGAAAAAAAACTTTTTATGTATGTACAAATGATGATTGTGATTATGTTTTATGGAGTAAACCATTAAAAGATAAATGTCCTAAATGTGGATATTATTTAATATTTGGTAAAAAAAATAAGATGTTAATTAGAAAATGCTCTAATAAAGATTGCGATTATTATGAAGATGCTGATAAGGAAAAACATGAAGTTAGTACTTAATAATTATTTTAATGATTTTCTGGATTATTTAGCTAATGAGAGAAATTATTCTAATTTAACAATTAAAAGCTATAAAGAAGACTTAAGCCAATTTCAGGAATTTATATTGGGAAAAGAGTTCCAGTCAATAAAACAAATTGACCATATTATTATCAGGTCTTTTTTATCAATACTGGTTGATAAGAATTATTCCAAGAAGAGTATCCTGCGGAAGCTGGCAGCAATAAAATCATTTTTTAAATTTTTATTTAACCGGGGCATATTAGAAAATAATCCGGGGGATTATGTTTCCTCCCCAAAATCAGAAAAAATTTTGCCGGATTTTTTATATGAAGATGAGATTGTAGAGCTTATTAAAACACAAACAGATGAAAATTTTAGTTCTATTAGAAATAAAGCTTTACTGGAAGTGTTGTATTCAACTGGAATTAGAGTATCTGAATTAGTGAATATAGATGTGAATGATATTGATTTTCAGACAGGTCTGATTAAAGTAATAGGGAAAGGAAATAAAGAAAGGATTGTTGCCTTAGGGTCTATGAGCATAAGTGCATTACATCATTATCTGTCTTTCAGGAATGCACATATTGAAAAAAGTCATAAAGAAAACACTGCATTATTTTTAAACCATTTTGGTGACAGGTTGACAGATCGAGGAGTAAGATATATATTTGAAAAAATAGTAAAAAAGATTGCTTTGAATAAAAAAGTTTCACCTCATACCATCCGGCATACTTTTGCAACTCATATGCTGGATCATGGTTGTGATTTAAGAGTTGTACAGGAATTTTTAGGCCATGTCAGTCTGTCAACCACTCAGATTTATACACATATTGAAAGTGAGAAGTTAAAAAAAGTTTACAAGGAGTGCCACCCACATGCATAGATTGGCAGGTAGAGGTTAGAGAAAACATGAAAAAATTTATTTAAAACCACAGATTAACACAGATTAACACAGATTAAGAAAAAATAGTATGTATAAATTGTGTTGATTTAATTGAAAAAAATAAAGTTGTAATTTAAGTATAAGCGATTGATAATATAGACTGTGTTAATCTGTGTTTATCTGTGGTTTAATATTAGAATATAAAAGGAGAGAAGAATGATCGTTAGGAGTACAACAATATTAGCAGTGAAATATAATAATAGTTATGCAGTTGGTGGTGATGGACAGGTCACCATGGGAGATACTATTATGAAGAGTAATGCTAAAAAAGTAAGAAGGCTATATAATAATAAAGTCCTTGCAGGGTTTGCAGGTTCTACAGCAGATGCATTAACTCTGTTTGAAAAATTCGAAGGAAAAATAGAACAATATAATGGCAGGTTATCAAGGGCAGCAGTAGAACTTGCAAAAGAATGGCGAACAGATAAAATATTAAGACGTCTGGAGGCATTACTTATTGTTGTAAATAAGGAGAGTATGTATATTATCTCAGGAACTGGAGACGTTATAGAGCCTCAAGATGGTATTGTAGGAATCGGGTCAGGGGGACAGTACGCAGTAGCAGCTGCTAAGGCGATAGTAAAATTTAATAAAAATTTGAAGATCAAGGATATTGTAAAAGAATCATTAAAGATAGCTGCATCTATATGTATTTATACTAATGATAATTTAGTTGTTGAGGAGTTGTAATCAAATGGTAAAACAAGTAAAATCACAATCTACAATGAAGTTTGACATCCCTACTCCAAGGGAAATTGTAAAAGAGTTGGATAAATATATAATTGGTCAGGATAAAGCAAAAAAAGCTGTGGCTATTGCCCTGCGGAACCGGGGGAGAAGACGACTTTTGTCTGGAGATTTAAGAGATGAAGTTGCCCCAAAAAATATTATAATGATAGGACCAACTGGAGTTGGGAAAACAGAAATTGCTAAACGCCTGTCAAATTTAGCAAAGGCGCCTTTTATAAAAGTAGAAGCAACAAAGTACACTGAAGTAGGATATGTTGGCAGGGATGTTGAAGCCATGGTAAGAGATTTAACAAATATTTCTGTTAATTTAAATAAAAAGGAAATGCAAAAAAAAGTGGAAATAGAAGCAGCTAAATTATCCCAGGAGAGATTGCTGGATTTATTGTATCCACTTGATGAACATACCAGGAAAAAAATACAGCAGATTGATATGCATAAAAAAGGAGAGAAATCATTACAGGATTTGGAAGTAGAAAGAAAGCAAAAAACAAGAGAAAAAATGAGACAGCGGTTAATAAAAAAAGAACTTGATGATAAGTATGTAGAGATTTCTGTCCAGGAAACATCTTTTCCAATGATTGATATCTTAGGAGGAATGAATATTGAAGATATGGATTTTATGCTGCCAGGCATTTCGAATATGATGCCTAAAAAACAAAAAAGAAAAAAAGTTATAATTAAAGAAGCCCGTAAGATTATAATTAATCAGGAAGCTGAAAAATTAATTGATATGGATAAAGTTATTACCCAGGCAATACAGAGAGTAGAAAATATGGGAATAATTTTTGTTGATGAGATTGATAAAATAATAGGAAAAGATATTAAATCAGGTCCTGAAGTTTCAAGGGAAGGAGTTCAAAGAGATTTATTGCCTATTGTAGAAGGCACCAATGTTATGACAAAATATGGTATAGTAAAAACACATCATATACTGTTTATTGCAGCAGGTGCTTTTCATGCTGCTAAGCCATCTGATCTTATACCTGAACTTCAGGGAAGATTTCCTATTAGAGTAGAACTAGGCTCATTAAATGAAAAAGATTTTAAAGAAATTTTAACAAAACCAAAAAATGCATTAATTAAACAATATAAAGCATTATTGGCAACTGAAGGATTGGATGTGGGATTTTTATCTTCTTCTATAGAAGAAATTGCAAAAATAGCATTTAATGTAAATAATCAAACAGAAAATATTGGAGCAAGAAGACTTCATACTATAATGGAAAAATTACTTGAGGAGGTTTCTTTTAATGCTCCTGATATGAAAGAGAAAAAAGTCAGCATAGACTCTAAGTATGTAAAAGATAAATTGAAGGACATTGCAGAGGATAAAGATTTGTCAAGGTATATATTATAAACTAAATAAATTTAAGGAAAATTTTGTTTGTCCGAATAATAAAGGAGTGATTGAAAAAGAGGTGTTAGATTATGTTTTTGAATTCTAATATTATGAAAACGAACTATCTGCTTGAAAAAAGTATGAATGCTTCTATAATGAGGCATCAGGTAATAGCAGATAATATTGCTAATGCTGATACTCCTGGCTTTAAAAGAAGTACAATTACTTTTGAATCGCAATTAAAACGAGCTTTAGACAGTGAAAAAGAAATGGAAACATGTCCTGAAGCTTATTTGACAAGTAAGAAACATATTTCTTTTTGTAAACCATTGGACTATCGAAAAGTAAAATCAAAAATTCATGTTGATTATGATACTAATTATAGAAATGATAAGAATAATGTGGACATTGAAAAAGAAATTTCTAATGCTGTTGTTAATACTTTAAGATATCGTGCTCTTACAGAGAGAGTTAAAAATAATTTTAAAATGCTTAATCATGTATTAAGCTAATTTGGAGGAATGATTTATGGGTATGTTTACCTCTATTAATACTTCATCATCAGGATTGACTGCTCAGAGATTACGGATGGACGTTATAGCAAATAATATAGCTAATGCCAATACTACAAGAACAACAGAAGGCGGTCCTTACAGTAGAAGACGGACTATTATGATGCCGTCTGATACAAGGGTAAAATATAAATTACCATTTTTACCTCATAAATTCAGACCATTAATTGGCCAGGGAGTTCGTGTACTGCGGATAGAAAAAGATAAATCCCCATTCAGATTGGTTTATGACCCTACTCATCCTGATGCAGTAAAGACAGGCCCTAAAAAGGGGTATGTCCAGATGCCTAATGTTAATATTGTAACTGAAATGGTGGATATGATTTCTGCATCCCGTTCCTATGAAGCTAATGTAGCCATGGTTGATCATGCAAAGTCTATTTTTAATAAAGCTCTGGAAATAGGAGCATAAAAGTTAAAATAATGGAGAATGTAAAGTATTATGAAAATATTTAGTAATTTCCAGACAATTGGTAATATTGTTAATCTAAGAAAAACACATAATAAGCATTTTGGAATACCAGGAAGTGCAGAGAGAAAAGATGATATAGCATCTTCTTTTTCAAAAGTTTTAAATAGTGCTTTAAAAAAAGTAAATGGGCTGCAGCATAATTCTGATCATCTGACTCAAAAAATGATTACATCTCCGAATGAAGTTAATATTCATGAGGTTATGATAGCTGTTCAGAAAGCACAATTTTCATTAAACTTTACAAAATCAATTAGAGATAGAGTAGTTCGTGCTTATCAGGATATTATGAGCATGAGATAAAAAGGAAAAGGATTAAAGGTAAAACTCTTATTCAGGTATGTTATTAAAATGTAGTGTAGGGCTCGGTAGAGCCCGTTTAATATTATATTTTCAGGGTCTATCGACCCTTACACTACATTTTTTTTGAAATAGTTAATCAAATCGATAGCCTGAATATACTAACATTATAATATACCATTAATGGGAGGGGATATTATGAAGGAATTTTTAAGCAAGTTTGTTACTCAAATTAAGGAAACACTTAAAAAGTTAAATAAGAAACAGAAGATAATAATAGGTGCTATTCTTGCCTTAGTTTTTATATCTTTTATTTTTTTAATATCTTTTTCTTCACAAACATCAAATGAAATATTATACAGTGATTTAAATGCTAAAGATTTCGGAGAGATTTCTAAAAAGCTGCAAGAGTGGGGTTATGAATTTACCCCTAATAATAATAATATATGGGTTAAAGCTGAAGATAAGCAATATATTAAAATGAAATTAGCTCAGGAAGGACTTATTCCGCAGGGTATAAAAGGCTGGGATTTGTTTGATACTCAGAAATGGACAACAACAGATTTTGAACGGAATATTAATAAACGAAGGGCTATTATTGGTGAGATAACCAGACATTTAAAATTATTAGAGGGCATTGAAGATGCCAGTATTCAAATTACAATGCCAGCTAAAGAACTATATATAGATGAAGATACACCATGGAAAGCCTCAATTATTATTACTCCGGCTCCTTATTCTGATATTATCAAGAATAGAAATAAAATAAAAGGTATTATTAATCTTGTTTCTTTTGGCGTGGATAAACTAAGTAAAGAAAATATTGTTGTATCAGATCATCATGGGAATATATTATCAGATTTTTCTGATGAAGAAGCTACAGATTATCTCAGGAGGGCAAAGGAAGAGACAAAGATTATTGAGCAGTTAAAAAACAAAATGCAGGTTGATATTTATTCAGGTCTTGGGAATTTTATTGGTAAAGATAAAGTAGATGTCAGGGTTTTTCTGGATGTTAATTTTAATCAGGAAGAGATTGAGAAAAAAGAGTATATACCTACACAATTGAAAAAAGATAATCCTGCCACACCATATGACGAAAGTGAAATTACTGAAAAAATAGTCCGCAGTGAAAAGGATGTTGCTGAGAAATTTCAGGGTTATGGTTATGTTCCGGAAGGTCCGGAAGGAGTAGAACCAAATTATCCTCCTGGCTATAAAGAAGCTTCTGATAAATATGGTAAATATGAGAAAAATGAAAAAATTAAGAACTATGAAATTGGAGAGAAGAAAAGTATTATTAAGCGAGCTCCATATATTTTTAATAAAATTTCAGTAGCAGTCTGGGTTGATGGTGCCTGGAAAAAATTATATAATAAAAAAGGCAATCTTATCCTTAATAAGGATCTGACTATTAAAAGAGAATATACCGAGCGCCCTAAAGAAGAGTTAAAAAAATATGATGAAATTGTAAAAGGGTGTATTGGATATGATCCGGATAGAGGGGACCTTGTTGTTGTAAAAAATGTAAAATTTAACTGGGAAGAAAAGTGGTTAAAGGAAGACCTAGCGCTCCAGCGAAAAATGCAGTTAAAAAAAACATTGGTATGGGCCCTTATAACATTATTTGCTTTATTTCTTGGTACATTGATATACAGAGCTGTGGTACGGGAAATCGCCAGAAGAAGAAGGATACGGGAAGAAGAGCTGGCTATGCAGCAGCAGTTATTACGAGAGCAAGCACTTAAAGCTGCTGAGGAAGAAGGTGTTGAAGTAGAACTCTCTCTGGAAGAAAAAGCCAGATTAGAAATGCAGCAGAATGCTGTTAATCTTGCAAAGGAGAGACCGGAGGATGTGGCTAGTTTACTGAGAACATGGTTGGCGGAGGAATAAATTATGGCAGATATATCAGAAATAAAAGAAGAAAAAGAAAATCATGATCAAATTGTTGAACATTCAAAAACTGCCAGAGGCCATAGTCATGCTGCAGTTCATCATAAAAAGAGAGAAAAGTTAAGCGGTCGTCAAAAAGCCGCAGTTTTTCTTGTTACAATTGGAAGTGAAGTTTCATCAGAAATTTTTAAATATCTTCGTGAAGATGAAGTTGAACAGCTTACATTTGAAATCGCAAGGCTTGATAAAGTAGAACCTGATGAAAAAGATAAAGTGCTTATGGAATTCCAGGAACTTATGATGGCACAGCAGTTTATCAGTCAGGGTGGTATGGATTATGCCAGGGAAGTACTGGAAAAAGCATTAGGAACCCAGAAAGCAGTTGATGTTATTAACAGGTTAACTTCAAGCCTTCAGGTGCGTCCTTTTGATTTTGTCCGGCGAAGTGATCCGCAGCATTTGCTTAATTTTATTCAGGGTGAACATCCACAGACAATAGCCCTTATTTTAGCTTATATGGATTCACAGAAATCAGCGGAAATTTTAAAAAATTTACCACATGAAATACAGCCGGATGTTATAAGACGTATTGCTCAAATGGACAGAACAAGTCCTGATGTGCTTAGGGAAGTAGAACGGGTACTGGAGAGAAAATTAAGCACTTTAGCAAGTGAAGATTATACCAGCGCAGGTGGTGTGGAAAATGTAGTAGAAGTTTTAAACCTTGTAGATAGAAGTACAGAGAAAGGAATCATAGAAACACTGGAAGAAGAAGATCCTGAACTAGCTGAAGAAATCAAGAAGAAAATGTTTGTCTTTGAGGATATTGTTCTTTTAGATGACAGAGCAATACAGAAAGTATTAAGAGAAGTTGATACAAGTGAATTAGCCAAGGCATTAAAAGCAGTTGATACAGAGGTTCAGGATAAAATATTCAGGAATATGAGTAAGCGTGCAGCCAGTTTATTGAAAGAAGACATGGAATTTATGGGACCTATCCGTCTCAGGGATGTTGAAGAGGCCCAGCAGAAGATTGTAAATATAATACGAAAATTAGAAGATGCCGGAGAAATTGTTGTAGCAAGGGGCGGAGAAGACGAGATGATAGTGTGATTAAGCCTTTTGATAAATTTTAAAAGGTCGATAAAAAGAATTGAGAACTATAAATAAAAAAAAAGGAGTTTTCAAGTGGCAGAAAAAGTTTTTCAAGCAGCAAATGTATATAATATGAATACCAAGGTCTTTGTGCCTCCTCCAAAAATTGAAAGACCTAAATTAGAGTTAGAAGAGGAATATAGCGGGCCAACATCTGAAGAAATAGAAGAAGAAAACAAGAAAAGACTTCATCAGGCAGAAGAAGAAGCTCTATCAATAATTGAAGAAGCAAAAGAAGAAGCAGAAAGGATTGTAAAAGAAGCAGAATCTGGTTCCTTTGATTATGTAAAAAGTGCCACTGAAAAAGCCAAAGCATCTGACGAAGAAGCAAGAATTAAAATTAGTAAATTTAA
>CBDVEP010000079.1:0-14831 GCA_965373035.1 uncultured bacterium | reverse complement strand
TTGCACCATAATTTAATTATATTATTCTTTTTTAGAAAATCTGAATTATTACAAAAAATATGGAGATAGTAAAAATGTATCAGAAATTATCAACAATATTAAAATATTTTAGTATTGTAATCCTAACTTTAATATTTTTTACAAGTACATCTTATTCTAAAGATTCTAATGAGAAATATTTTTATCTTACATCTGAGCTTGGAGCTGGGCATTATATTTATACTGGTTTTGGTTATGATTTTGCTGAAAAACTTCAATTTTTTAAATCTCATCAATATGTAAAATCAGCAGGAGTTTTATTTGGGCTTACTTATTTATCAAAAGATTCTGTATATTTCTATGAACCATCTTTATTCATTACTGGTGAAGTAGTTAATAATAAAATAAAAATTAATGCTAATAATCCTTTAGATATTGACTGGCGTATTAAAGTTGGAAAAATATTTATTAATTCCTCAAAATATGAAATAACTGGTAATGCTTTTACCATGAGTGCTGATTTTTTATTTAAGTCATTTAAATACTTTTTTATTGATATAAGTTTACCTTTAGTAGTAGGTAAAGATTCTACAGAAATAGCACCTTGTGTAGGTGCTGGTATTGAATTTGGAATTTTTTAATTATAATAGATAATTATAGGAGATTAGATTTATGAAAAAGATAATATTTATAGTTACAATTCTTTTTATTACTGTCCTATTTTTAAAAATAACAACAGCTGATATTTTTTTAAATAAAGTGAAAAAGGCTTACAAATTATCAGGAGTTGAAGACAAAGTTTTAGATAAAAAAGAAGCACCAACCATTAAAAATGATACTATTGGTGACAATGAAAATACTGGTATTTACCCTCACAGTGTTTGTCAAGATATTGCCTGGGATCCTTCATCTCAAATAGATGAAATTATTAATTTAATGAGAAATGCTGGTATTAAAAGTATAAGGATGCCTTTTAGATGGACAATGATTGAACCAACTAATGATCAATATACTTGGACAGTTCATGATCCTATTGTTCAAAAACTTGTAGATAATAACATAGAAATCGTTGGTCAAATAATAGGTGTACCATCATGGGCTAATGGAAAAACTGTTAGTAATGTACCAGATGGTCATTGGCCTGATTGTTATCCTCCAGAGAATACAAGTGATTTTTCTAATTATTTGAATACTATTGTAAATCATTATAATGAAGATATAAAATCATGGATTATTTTCAATGAACCAAATTTAGATATATTTTGGCGGCCAAGTGTTAATGCAAGTGAATATGTAGCATTTTTAAAAATAGCATATACAACAATTAAATCAATAGATTCTTCTTTTACTGTTATAGGTGCTGGATTAGCGGGAAATGGTATATATATGGGATGGGAAACCGGTGATTCGCGTGATTTTCTCCAAGCAATGTACGATAATGGAGCTAAAGGTTATTATGATGTTATTTCCATACATCCATATCTTCATCCATCAAAAGGAATAGAGGTGCTTCAATCATATATTGATGATACTATTAGTTTAATGGCAGCAAATAATGATTCTGCAAGATTATGGATAGGTGAAATTGGATGGTCTACTACTCCAGATGCTTGGAGCCAACCTACAGTATCGATTAATGAATTAGCAAATTGGCTTAATGACATCTATACAAAGCTAAGTGGTGTTGAAGAAATATTTTGGTATAATTTTAAAGATGTTGGGACTGACCCTGATAATGTAGAACACAATTTTGGACTCATTGATTATAATTTAAATATTAAACCAACCTATACAGCATTTAAAAACTTGTAAATCCTTCGATAATGAAGTTGCTGATATTAATCAATTTTTTTCTTGACTTTTTTTATTTTTATAGTATTATATAAGTATGATGACACGAGTCATCATAATAATTAATGTTGTTGTTTTTTATATATGGGATATAATAAGTATTATAAGGAAATTATGAAGAACTTATTAATTATCACTTGTTTACTGATAATGTGTATGCCGGGTATTTCACTTGCTGATTATTTATATGTTGATAATTTTAATAAAATATCTGATCGTAATTTAAATGGAGGTGCATTTGGAACTACTGAATGGGGAACTAATGGCTCAAGTTCAGGTGAAGCCAGTATTTCTTATGATAGTGATAATGCTTTTGGTGGTTTTGGTAATTCTTTAAAATTTGATTATACTATTCATACTAATGGTGATGTAGGAATGATCTGGATGAATTTAAAAGGGGATCCTGCTCAAGCTGTGAACTTAAATGATTATAGTTATTTAAGTTTCTGGGTAAAAGGGGCAGTGGGTGGAGAAGTAGTTAGATTTCGAATGAAAGAGCAAGCCACATTACAGGAATCACCATGGGTCGATATAAGGAATTATTTACCAGGAGGAAAGATTACTACATCCTGGCAAAAAGTAGTTATTCCTATGACAACATTTTTGAATCCAGTTTTTGATGAAACAACAGTTGGAACCTTTATGATTAAAGCTGAATATGACGGCTTTGGTATAGGTGCCCATTCTGGAACCATCTATTTGGATGAAATAATACTTTCTACAGGTACGTCTCTGATATATGTAGATACTATGGAAGTAGATGAGTTAATATTAGAACCCACATGGGGGTTTGATACTGATTCTTTAAATTTAAATGTTGTTGCTCAACAAGGAAACGGAGGGCAAAGCTATAAAACCAATACATATGAAACAGATCATACTAATTATAAAGGACAATGCTCTTATAAATTAAATCAAACAAGGTCTAATACTGCTAACAGTTATGCTCAAACTGTCTGGGTTTTAGGAACTGGAGGTACTCCTCCTCCATTAAATGTTTCAGCATGTGATAAATTAGTCTTTGCCATTAAAAGTGAATTCACACGGAACATTGGCGAGGGACCACGGATTCGTTTAGATGATGTGGGATATGATGAAAATCTTCCCATGCCAGCTATTGGCAATACATGGACTCTGGTAACTAATAACATAGGTGATTTTGGAGTTAGTTTAAATACCTCTGATATTAGAAGCTTTCGATTAGAAACGGGAACTGGTGTAGGCACACATTGGACTAATTCGGTATGGGTTGATGAGATTAAATTAATTGATACTATCTCTCCTCAAGCACCTACTAATATAAAAGTAAATGGCGTTAAATTAACTAATAATTTTTCTTTAGCTTTAGAAAATCATTTTGTTTCTACTGTATTTTCAAATGAAATATATGATGCCAGCTTAGAAGCAGTTGTTCTCGAATATCGGGTTAATAAAGGAGATTGGAAGATTGTTGATTTTAATTATAATACAACGAATCAAGAATTTACTAATATATGGTATGCTTCTGGTTTAAAAAGAAGTGATATGATTGATATCAGAATATCATCCATGGATTGTGCTGGTAATAAGGGCAGTACTCTTTTTACAAATTGTCATGTTCCTTCTGCTTCTCTGTATGCTTTCTGTGATATGTCAGTCAATCCCCCAATTGAGTATAAATTATATTTAAAAGATCAAATAGCATCTGGTTATACTAATAATATTGGTGGTTCTGGTGCTAGAAAGACAAAAGAAGAAACATGGGGAGCATTACTTTTTGATATAGATGATAATTTTGCATATCAGGTTACAGATAACTCTTATTATTATATCCTTGCTATAGAATATTTTGATATATTTGATATCCTAAAGGGTAAGCAGTTTGTTTTAGAATATGATGACAGAGGAAAAACCAATCGGGAACAGCTTTTCCTTCCAGATAGAAAAAATACTCACACTTGGAAGACCAATTTTGTTATAATCGACGATGCTTACTGGGGCAATCGGATACCAGGTCCTTCAGATTTTCTTATTAAAGGGGCTGGTGTGATTTACCTTCGAAAAGTGACTGTCTATATGATATCTTCCTCTGCCAGTGCTGTTTCTTTAAAATTATCAGCAAGTGATAGTGAGATGGGTGTGGGAACTTTAAATAAGATAAAAGTTGAGGCTATTAATGATTTTGGTTTTCCAGCTATAAATGCATCTGGAACTGTGAATGTTTCTGTTGTTAATGGTTCTGCTATTTTAAGTAAAGAAAATGTTAGTTTAATAAATGGTGTTGGTTATTTTTATATTAGTAGTGGAGTTGAAGAAACAGTACAGATCAAAGCTGAAAAAGCAGGATTAAATGGTGATATGTATCCAGCTACTTTTATACTTTTTTATGGACTTAATCAAAGTAAGAAAGTTAGTATTACTTTAGGCAATCCTGTTATAAGAAATGGTATTTCTGAATATGTGGAGCCAGATCCTGATAAGACTAAAATTACCAATATTTATATAGGAGGGGAGTATGCTTATAGAACTCCAGATCCAGAATGGTCATATATGCTTTTTGATATTGATAATGATTTTATTTATGATCGAAATGAAAATGATGGTTATATTTATGACATTATTATTGAATATTATGATATTTATACTTCTACTGATGATGATGAGAATAAAAAATATCTTTTGTTATTTTATGACAATATAGGTAGTCCTGATATAGGAACACAAGGCTGGTATGATCCTAAAGAATGTGACCAAAAAATAATCCGTCAGAATTCAGAAACATGGAAAACTTTTACTTTTTCTATTATGGATCCATGGTTTTATGATAGAATTGATGGTCGTGGTGATTTTATTTTAAAAGCGTTTGATCCAATTTACATAAAAAGTGTTATAGTAAGTAAAAGAAATTATTATCATCTAATTAAAAATGAAGACTTAAAAATAGAAAGTGCTAATGCTAATTTATTTATAGAAAAAAATAGTACTTTAGCTAATCATTATATTATTCCTTTTAATCTTTTAGCTCTACCTGATATTAAAACTCCTTTATATGGTATGGCATATTCTATTAATAATAAAAACTTAGTATCAGGTTGTGACTTCCTTGCTTTTAATGAAAACCGTAGTAAATTGGATAATCTTTATTTAAAAAAAACAGCTCAATTAGAACTTATATATAAATTAGAAAATCTTAGTTCAGAGATAAATGAAAATAATTTATCTGTTTATTTTTATAATAATAAATGGGAAAAGAAAGGTGGAAATTTAGATACTACATTAAAGAAACTTAGTTTAAATGTAAATCATTTATCTTTTTATGGAATTTTTGAAAGTAATACTGGGAAAGATTTCTTAATTCAATGGGAGTATAATCCTTTTTCACCTAATAATGACGGTATAATGGATAGAGGTTTTCTTCACGTTGTTTTACCTGATAATGTAAAGAATTTGCGGGTTTTTATTTATAATTTAAAAGGTGCTTTTGTTAAAGAATTGCCTAAGCAACAAACCAGTACAGGACAGATATTTGAATGGGATGGTAAAGATCAAAGAAATAAGAGAGTTCCAATTGGACCTTATATTTACCAGGTTGAGTATGATGATAAAGTCTATAACGGGCTTGTAGGTGTAGTGAGATGATGATTAATTATAAAAAAACTTTATTAATATTGTTTGTTTTGCTTATGCCTTGTGCTCAGATTTATAGTGCCTTTGATGATATTGCAAAAGGTGGAGCACGGACTTTGGGAATGGGAGGAGCCTTTGTTGCTGTTGAAAACAGCGGAGAAGGTGTTTTGATTAACCCTGCAGCAATTATGGGAATTGATAATGGTTCTTTTACTGCTATGTATTCTCCCTTATATATAGGGCTTGATGATGGATCTTTTGATAATGGATTTTTTAATGTTGTATATAATTATAAAGGTATTGGGATTTTTTCTTTAAACTGGGAGTTTTTAAAAACTTCAACAAAATTAGTTTCTAATTTATATAATGAGGATACTTTTGTTTTGACTTTCAGCAGGCAGGTAAATGAGGAGATATATGCAGGAATAAAAGTTAATTATTACAAATGGAGCAGTGCAAAGCAGACTGATTTATTTGGTAATACAGAATCCTTAAGTTCATCAGCTCTTTCTTTTGGGCTTGGTGCTTATTACAATGTTAAAGAAGATTTTAAAATTGGATTATGTCTTAATAATGTTAATATGCCAAGGATAGATGATGATTCAAAAGGCATTGATGATACAGAAAGAATGCCATTTCAGGTTCAGCCTGGTCTTTGCTTTTTTGTTAAAAAGATTATGATAGCATTAGATGTGAAATTTTTATATAATAATGTAGATATAATGATGGGCTCTGAATATTGGTTTTTAAATAAAAAACAGGAGAAAATATTTGGCTGTAGAATAGGTATGAATTTCCCTGACTTAGGTAATGGGTTTAATGTTACAGCAGGGCTTTCTGTTTTTATCTGGAAAGACTTATCATTTGATTATGGATTTTTAATACCCATTACAACCATTACAAGTATCTGGGGAGAACATAAGTTCTCCTTAAGTTACAGGTTTTAAATGAATCATTGGTGATTTTATGAAATTTAAAATTATTTTAATTATTTTTTTCTTGTTTTATGGAGCTTATGTTTTTGCTGATAAAGAAGTGCATGCTCATTATATGGGATTGTTTGAAAGTAAGTCTGATGATCCATCAGCTCCTAACTGGGGAGTTCACTGGCCTGGGGATAAAGGTCATGCCCATCCAGATAATATAAATCCAGTGACAGGGCAGAGAGATATTGCCTCGGTTCATTATCCATTAATTGGTCCTTATGATTCAGGTGACTTTAAGTCTCTTGAATATCATATTCTTCTTGCTCAAAGTTGTGGTATAAGAGGTTTTGTTATTGATTATTATGGGACAAATGATTATTCAGACCATAGAATTACTAAAGAAAGTTTTGAAGTTTTAGCATCTAATGTTTTATATTTAAATGCTTTAAATAATAATGAATTTGTTTATTCTAATTTTAAAATCAGTATTGCTTATGATGAAGGGGCACTTAATGGTTATAGTGATTCATATATAACTCATGCTTCTAATGATATTGAATATATTAAAAATAATTATGCAGATAATTCTTATTATTATACAAATCAGGATACAGGAAAGCCGTTTTTAATGATCTGGGCATATTGGACAAAAATATCCAATCCTAACTGGATTTCATTGTTAAATGAATTTACTAATTTTTTTGCTATTGATATGATAGCAAATCCTGGTGAAGAAACATTTGCCAGTCATTTTCCCTGGGTTAAAGATGATAAATGGACTTCGAATAGTTCTCCTGATCCTTATCTCTGGGGTGAAAGTTATCTTAATACTTTTTATTCTAATATGGGGAACAATACATTTATACGATTTGCAACAGGAGGAATTTGGCCAGGGTTTGATGAAAAGGGCTGGCTTGGTGATACTCGCAGATTAATGTATAGGCAAGATGGTCAGGTGTATAAAAACACATGGCAGAAAGTTTTTAATTATTTATCAACTTATCCAACTCCACTCATGAATTTAGTTCAAATCATAACCTGGAATGACTGGGGAGAAGCCACAGAAATTGAGCCTTCTGTTGAATATGGATATGATTATATACATAAAACCAGAAATCAAATTAATTTTTATACAACACCTATTCTTATTAATGATATGGCATTATTAGTACCACATTATATTTATAATGCAAGATTATCAGTGGCACAATCTTTAGTTTCCCAGTCTAATTCTTCTATTATTACAAATGCAATACAGAATTTTTATAAAGGAGATTATTATTCTGCTCTTACAAATGCAACCAAAGCTATGGATATTGAGATTCCGGAAGTTGTCCGCTTTAAAAGAGGCAATCAAAATGTACTGGTGAAATGGAACAAGATTTCAACTGCTTCAGGATATAAAGTTTATGTTAGTACTGAAAATGATTATATAAGTATGTTTAAAGAGTCTAATGCAACTGTAGTAGCAGATGCTGATACTACCAGTATTGTTATTCCAGGTATGGATAATTCTAAAAACTATTATTGTGCTGTTTCTTCTTATATTGGTGAAAAGAACAATGAAACTCGTTTTAAAATTGAAGGCTGGCTATCTTCTTTTGCCCAGTTAGATGATGATACAAGTATTTCTCCTGTCCTAAATTTTAAAGCAGAAAAATATAATAATCAGATTAAACTTTCATGGATAACTCCGGATGATAATGACTATTATTCTACTTATATTTGTTTTATGTCATCATCCAGGTATCCAAATGACCCTTCTGAAGGAGTGAAAGTCATACAGATTACTAATGAAAAAAATACTTATACTGAATATCTTTTTAAGTCTTTAAAAGCAGGATATAAATATTTTTCTGCATTTGCTATGGATCAAGCAGGAAATATCAGTTCACCTGCATTAGCAAGTATATTTATAATTGATAAACCGGTTAAACTTGCAGGTAATTTTATTATTCCTGCTGAAGGAAATAAACACACATTAATTTATATTGATACAGAGAAATCAAATCAAAAAGTTAAAATCAAAATTTATAATTTAAAAGGAAAATTAATAAAAGATTTTGGGGAAAAACAACTTTCAGTTGGGAGAAATCAATATATCTGGCCGGAAAATGAAGAAGAGTTAAATGAAATACCTTCTGGTGTTTATATTCTGTCTGTAACAGGTGATATAGAACAAAAAGAAAAAATTGTGGTGGTAAAATGAGATTAGTTTTATTGATTTTAATGTGTTTTTTCTTAAATTATAATGCTTACTGTTATGTAGGTTCAGAATTTTTACTTTTAGATACCAGTGTACGTGCATCTTCTTTAGGAGGAGCTTATACAGGTACTCTTTCTGGTATTGATGGAATCCATTATAATCCTGCTTCACTTGGTGCAATAAATAATTTAAATATTAGCTTTGAAAATATCAGTTTTTCAGATGATATGAGGTTTAAATATTTAGCTTTAGCTAAAAGTATATTTAAAATTCCAATAGCTGTTTCCGCGGGAATGGTTACAACAGATGATATACCTATTTATGATATTAATGAAAATTATGAGAAAGATATCCAATATTATGATTTTTTTGCTTCAGCAAGTGCTGCTTACAAATTTAAGTATTTTTATACAGGAATTAATATTAAATATATTTATAGACGCATAGAAGATTATAAAGCTTCTGGTATTGCTTTTGATATAGGAGTATTAAAAAAATTTAACATTCCTTTTCCAGAATTTTTAAAAAATAATAAAGATAATTTAGGAGTAGGTATTGCTCTAAAAAATTTAGGAACAAAACTAAAATTTAACAAGGAAAGTGATTCTTTACCTACTGAGATAGTGATTGGAATAAACACTGATATTGTAAAAAATAAAATTTTTAGTAGTGGATTATTTTTAGATACAGGAAAAATATTTAATGATGATTTTTCAATAAAAACCGGAATTGAAATAGGTTATAAAAATACAGTTTTTTTAAGAGCTGGAAAATCATTTATTTACAATAATTTTTTTACAACAGGTTTGTCTTTACATCTTCCTTTAGGAAAAAAAGTAAAAAGTTATTTTGGTTATTCTTTAAGTATGCTTAAAGACTTTAACAATAATCATACAATTGGAATTATATTAGGATTTTAGAGGATTTTATAAATGTTTAAAAAATTTATTTGTTTAATAATAATTATTATAATGAGCATTTGTTTATTAAATGCTCAGGATGAATCCCCGACAATTGAAGTAGAAACAGAAATTCAATCCGGTATTAAGGTTGAATCTTTAACTAAAAAAGGTAACGCTAAAAAAGTGCTCTATAGGGAAAAAGTATTTGACTATTTTATTGAACCTTTTTACCAGAGAAATTATTTTAATGTTACACCTGATGTTCAGGTGATTTCTACTGTTAATTTTTATGAGAAATACCAGGTAACTACTGAATTAGGTTTTAGTTATTTTTTAAATAATTATATGCTTTTTTCTGATAAGTATTCTGCTGTTAATTATGAATATGAAAATTATACATGGCAGCCTTGTTTTATTAGAAATAATTACCTTGGCAGTTATTTTATGAAGTTTGAGACTTTAAATGATGATGATATTAATACTGCTGTATCTTTTGGAAGAATAAATCCTGAATATACTCCTTTAACATTTAAAAAGAAGCATAATGGGCTTATGTGTGAAATATTTGATGAAGAAACAAAATTAATCTTAACAGGTGCACAGTTAAAGAATTTTAATAATACAAAGAAATATTTATTCAGCAGCCGTTTAGAAACAGAAAAATTTGGAATAGGGAGATTAGGTGTTAATTTTGTAAACTCCTGGTATGATATGAAACCAGATGATAAATTCAAAGACACAGATTATTATCACAAAAGGAAAGCAGGTGGAGCAGCGCTTTATCTTAAATTTAAAGATAAAACACCCTGGGACAGGGAAGGCTCACAATTAAAAAACCTTAAAATAGAAATAAAATATGATACTTCTACTAATTATATTTTTCTTGATGAGTTTACTGCTGGCAGTGTTACAGAAACGAAGTATTTTTTTGATGTATATGGTAAGTCTGATTATAAAGGTGATGTTAGATATGCTGATTTTAATGGATATTTTATTTACAGGATAATTATACCGGAGAATATAAAAAGTATAAGAATAACTTCTGAGGTTGCCGGGGATTATGCTGTTGAATATTCTTATGATAATAAAAATTATACATTATTTGATTCTAATGAAGGAGTAATTGATACGGACTTATTCCAGATATCATCAAAAGAATTTTTTTTAATGGAGGATATATCAGCTCAAACCTATGTTTATCTGGAAATAAGAGATGACACTCCTGTGGATGGATATGGCGGGGATTTGTATAAAATAGAATACTATGAAGACGGCAAATTAAAAACAACCTTTTCACCGTCAGATGAACAAGGTTCAGATGATTTAAAATATTTATATAAAGATTTTTACAGTACATACGGGGTTGATAATGGAGTTGGACATCGTTTTGCTGATGGAGATCAGTATTTTATTTACAGATTCCCAGTTTCCTCCGGCACTAAAAACATTAAATTTAGAATGCTTTTAAAAAATGATTTTAAGGTTTGTGCTTATCTGGATGGATTTGAAGATGAAGCAAATATTCTTCATTCAGCAGGGCAGGAAAAAGGAGGGGCAAATGAAGGATATTATGAAATATCATTGGATAGTTATCAGTATATTTATGATGAAACTTATGTTTCAAAATCTCAAAAAGTAATAGGAGTTGATTATAAATTTAAATTATTTGATATTGATTTTTATGTGGAAATGAATAAATTTATTGATGAAAGAATTTATGCTAATCAGGATACTAAATATAAATCACAATATGCTTTTATTACACGTGCTGAAAAATCAATTAAAAAGCATAAAATAAAAGTAAGTTCAAAATATTATAGAATTGAACCGGATTATAATTTAAAAAATTTTGTAGATGATAATGATGATGAGGATCAATACAAAGATGACCTTGAACCCTTTCATGTAGAAAAGAAATATTTAAATTATGACCCTAATCTTGATGTATATAATTATAATAAAAATTTTACTGAAGTATATGATGATTCCCCTGATTATACTTATCAATGGAATATAAATGACATTAGTTATTTAAGTTGTGACCAGCAGGGTTTTGACATATCATTTGAAAAAAATAAATTATTTAATATGCTTAAGACAGAACTTTACTATTTTAAAGTAAATCAGATTTCTGAAGAAAAAACAAGTGATAAAATTGTTTATAAACTTAAATACCTTGAACCTGTTCCAGGAGATAGCTATTTAGATAATGAATACCGGCTGGAATATATAAAAGATAACAGGGATTTTTCAAAAAATAATAATAACCTTAAGAATTTTTTTAAATGTATTTATAACTATTGGGGGCTTAGAAATATAAACTGGCAATTTGGTATTAACCAGATATATTTTAATAAAAATTTAGATTATCAAACAGCAGATTTAACATCAGAATTTTTAAATTCTTTAAAATATACTATACACATTATTGAGAAAGACTTTACAATAGCTCCTATTTACATGGTGAAATTTTATCGTCATTTTCGGTATTCCCCTGATTATTCTTTTTTTATAGATTTAACACAACACTTTTTAGGTGGTGATATTAATTATAAATTTTTAAAAAACTTTAAATCATATTTTATTTATAGAGTGATTTATAATGATGATAAATTTCGTTCTACCGAGAATAATTTTTTACATATTATGGAACTGGCAATTATACATACAGGAAAATGGTTTTTTAAAACAGGATGTAATTATTCAGCACAAAATTTTATCCCTGAAAACAGTCAATCCCGAAACTGGGAAACATTCAGGATATTTGGTGAAGTAAGAAGTTATTTTTAGAGGAGGTTTTTATGAGATTTTTAAACAAAGTTTTTTATTTAATGATTATTTTTGTTTTTTTTGTTTCATGTGTAATAAAAAAACAGCCCGGGGATATTGTAAATATTACTTATTTTGCAAGGGCAACAACTGACCAGTTGGAAATATGGAACAAAGTAATGGATAATTTTATGAAAGAAAACCCGGATATTAAGGTTCATATTGAAAATGTCCCTTATCAGGAATACTGGTCAAAACTACTTACCATGTCGGCTGGCGGGACATCACCTGATGTTATCTTTATGGAATCAACACGGCTGCCATCATTTGTTGAAAAAGATAGCCTTTTGGCAGTTGATGATCTGGTTAAAAAAGATAAGGATATCAAATTAAATGATTTTTACCCTGTTGCATTGAATATGTTTAAGTATAATGGAAAATTATACGGGTTACCAAATGATCTGGCTATTATTGCTATGTATTATAATAAAGATGCTTTTGATAAAGCTGGAGTAGATTATCCAGGGGCAGATTGGACATGGAATGATATGATTGAGATTGGAAAAAAATTGACAATAGATAAAAATAAAGATGGTACACCGGATCAATATGGGTTGACTCATTATTCATGGGATATAGCTGTTTACCAGAGTGGAGGGGATGTAGTTGATAATGTGTTTAAACCTGAGAAATCCACATTTAATACACCAGCAGTTAAAAAAGCATTAAATTTTTGTAGGGATTTAGCTTTTAAACATAAAATTTCTCCGCCGCCTGTACAGCAGCAGTATCGTACTGTATATGAAATGTTTACTTCAGGTTATGTTGCCATGACAATGGATGGACACTGGATGGTTCCGAATTACAGAAAGATAAAAAGTTTTAAATGGGATGTTCAGGTACTGCCAAAAGGGAAAAAATCTGCAGGTCTGGCTTATGGCTCCTGTTATTCTATTCCTAAAGGCTCAAAACATCCAGAGGCAGCATGGAGGCTGATTAAATATCTTGCAAGTAAAGAAGGTCAGAAAGTACTTGTATCTGATGGTTTTTCTGTACCTGCCTTAAAATCCATTGCAAAATCAAAAATTTTCCTGTCACCACCACCTGATAATCAGAAAGCCTTTCTTGATATGATAAAAGTAGGACACCTGAAAGCTCAGACTCCTCATTATAGTCAGATAGAGGATATATGGCGTAATAGGCTTGATTTATTCTGGCTGGGAAAAGCTTCAGCAGAAAAAGCCTGCAGGAAAATTGACAATGAAGTAAATAAGGTTTTACAGTAATCTTTTAAATAAAGGTTCGAGTAGGGGAGGGTTTTAAACCCTCCTACCCGTTCGGGCACTAAAGCCCCTTATCCAGGGACAAAGCCTACAAACTTCAAACCAGCAAGTGATATTGTAAGGAATAATATGAGAGGCATTATATTTGACTTAGACGGCGTTATAGTTGATACTGCTAAATATCATTATCTTGGCTGGAAAAGATTAGCAGATGAGATTGGTGTTGAATTTAATGAAAAGAAAAATGAAGCATTAAAAGGAGTCAGCCGAAGGGATTCCCTGATAGCACTTTTAGGTTATACACCTGAAAAATCGAAAATCATTCAATGGTGTGATTTAAAAAATAGCTATTATTTAAAGTATATAGAAAATATTAGTACTGATGATATTTTATCTGGTGCTATTGGATTATTAGAAGAAGTCAGTAAAAATAATTTATGGAAACAGGCATTGGCTTCCTCCAGCAAGAATGCTGAGATTATTTTAGAAAAATTAAATTTAAAAAAATATTTTAATGCTGTTGTAGATGGAAGAGAAATAGAAAAAACAAAACCTGACCCGGAAATATTTAAAAAAGCAGCAGCTAAATTAAATATTCTGCCTGAAAACCTGATTGTTTTTGAAGATGCCCAGTCAGGAATAAAAGCAGCAAAGGATGCAGGAATGTTAGGTGTTGGGATTGGTAATAAAGAGCTTTTATCAGAAGCTGATATGGTTATTAGTGATTTATCAGAAATTAATTTAAAAAAGATTGAATCATTATTTTAGAGTGTTGGAATGTATCAATATATAAGTAGGGGAGGGTTTTAACCCTCCCTTACAAACATAAAATATAGATTTAATGAATGAAGTTTTATTTTTTTCACATGTTTTCAATTAAAGTAGGGGAGGGTTTAAAACCCTCCCCTACAAACTTAGATAAAAGGAAAAATATGAGTAAATGGTTAATTGAAGAAAAAAGTTATAAACCGGAAAAAGAATTATTAATGGAGACCCTTTTTACTCTTTCCAATGGATACATGTCCTGCCGTGGGACTTTAGAGGAAGGAGCAAATTTAAAAGTAAAACAGTATTTCGGAACTTATGCTGCTGGAGTTTTTGATAAATATAATAAAGATTACCAGGCCATTGTAAATTTACCATATCTTTTTAATACTCAGGTATATATAAATAATGTCCCTTTAAATATGACAAAAGGAAGGATAACAAGTTATAAAAGATATTTAGATATGAAAAATGGTCTTTTAATCCGGAAATTCATCTGGGATAATGGAGCAAATCAAAAAACAGAGTTTAAAATAACAAGATT
>CBDVEP010000078.1:0-14867 GCA_965373035.1 uncultured bacterium | reverse complement strand
ATTTCATTCTAACTTTAAAGATAAATCAACTGATGAGATTATACATTATTTTGAAAAAAATAAATTATTTACAAAGGATATGATCAATCAATTAGAAGCAATTCTTAAAAATTCTGATTTAATTAAATTTGCTTCAGAAAAAAACCCTAAAAAAACCGAAGAAATATTAAAAAACATAATAACACTTATTAACAATTTAAAGGGAGGAACTATCAATGAATAAAGAAATCAAACTAATCAATGAAAGAGTTATCAACGCAAGTAAATTTATAGATCGCATTAGAAACGAAATCCACAAAGTGATTATAGGACAGGAAGATCTTATTGACAAAATTTTAATTGGTTTATTAGGTAATGGTCATATATTACTGGAAGGTGTGCCTGGTCTTGCAAAAACACTAACTATAAAAACTTTATCTGACATTATTCTAACTAAATTCCAGAGAATACAATTCACTCCTGATTTATTACCTGCTGATTTAATTGGTACCCTGGTTTTTAATCAAAAAACAGGAGATTTTGTAATTAAAAAAGGTCCTGTGTTTTCAAATATCATACTGGCTGATGAAATAAACCGAGCTCCTGCTAAAGTACAGAGTGCTCTTTTAGAATCCATGCAGGAACATCAGGTTACAATTGGAGAAAATACTTATAAATTACCTGAACCGTTTTTTGTATTAGCTACTCAAAACCCAATTGAACAGGAAGGCACATATCCCCTGCCGGAAGCACAGGTAGATAGATTCATGCTTAAATTAAAAGTAACTTATCCTGAAAAAAATGAGGAAAAGACTATTATTAATCAATATACAACTGGAAAAAAAGTTCAAATTAAGCCTATTATTAAAGCATCAGATTTTATTAAAGCTCAGGAAATAGTTAATAATATATATATAGATGAAAAAATCATTAATTATATTCTTGAAATTGTATTTGCAACAAGAGAACCTGAAAATTATGGTTTACAGGAGCTTAAACCACTTATACAGTGGGGTGCTTCTCCAAGAGCATCACTGTATTTAACATTAGCAGCAAAAGCCAATGCTTTTATTAAGCATAGAGGTTATGTCATACCTGATGATGTACGCTATATTGGACTTGATGTTTTAAGGCATCGAATTATTTTAACTTATGAAGCAGAAGCAGAAGAAGTCACAACAGAAGATGTTATTAAGAAAATTTTTGATACAATTGAAGTCCCGTAAACCAAAATATCATGATTTCAAATGAAATATTAAAAAAAGTTCGGAAAATTGAGATTATTACCAGTAGGCTTGTTAATGACATATTTGCAGGAGAATATCATTCAATATTTAAGGGACAGGGAATGGAATTCTCTGAAGTAAGAGAATATACAATGGGTGATGACATACGAACAATTGACTGGAATGTCTCGGCAAGAATGGGTTCTCTTTTTGTTAAAAAATTTCAGGAAGAAAGAGAATTAACAGTTATGCTTCTTATTGATATGTCTTCTTCCAGTAAATTCGGGACTGTTAATAATTTAAAATCTGAGATAGCTGCTGAAATCAGTGCCCTTCTTGCTTTTTCAGCTATTAAAAATAATGATAAAGTAGGGATAATTATTTTTACAGATAAAATTGAAAAATATATTCCTCCGAAAAAAGGACGCACTCATATTTTAAGAATAATAAGAGAAATCATTTCTTTTGAACCTGAACATACTAGTACTGACATAAATATAGCTTTAAATTATTTAAATAAAGTTATAAAAAGAAAAGCTATTGTTTTTATTTTATCAGATTTTATCTCACCTGATTATTCCAGGGCATTGGCAACTACTAATAAGAAACATGATGTCATTGCCTTAACGCTGACAGATCCTAAAGAAAAAGAAATCAGTCAATCAGGGTTTCTTTATTTAGAAGATGCAGAAACCGGAAAAGAAATCATTGTTGAGACATCACATCCTCTTTTCCAGAAAGAATTTAAAACAAGATCTGAAAAAGATTATATAGAAAGAAAAAAATTATTTAATTCTATTAATCTGGACAATATTGAAATATTAACAGGACAATCTTATGTTACATCTCTTGTAAGTTTCTTTAAAAAGAGAATGAAAAAAATTCATTAGGAGATTATTAATGAAAATAATAAAAAATTTTATTAAAAAAAATATTGTATCATTACTGACTTTATTTGTTGTTCTTATTTTAATTATGCTGAATATTTTTAATTCATCTTCAAAAGAAGAAATATCATTAAATACTTTAAAAGATTATGCAAATGAACTGCGAAGCAAAGGTCTTTATCTACAGGCTATTGATGCATATAAACAATACCTGAAAAATACTCATCTTTCAAAAAAAATAAGCGCTAATGTTCATTATTTTATTGGAGACCTTTATAAAGAAAACCTGAATGATTTTGATAAGGCATTAGCACATTTTATAAAAATAAAATATATTCATCCTGATACTCCACTTTTAAACAATATTAACCAAAAAATAATAGCATGTCTGGAAAATTCCGGCCGTTCACGGGAAGCACAAATTGCATTGCAGGAAACAACAGCTTTAAATAGTAAAAAAAATAAGGACTTGCAAACTCCTATTGCTAAAATTGATTCTGATATTATTACATTGGCTGATTTTAACCACTGGTTAAATGAGCTTCCTGAAGAAATTAAAAAAAATTACAAATCCAGCAAACAAAAAAAAGAGCTGTTCAGACAATATATTGGTCAGGAATTAATGTATCGAATGGCACTAAGAAAAGGCTTTCAAAATGACCCTTATGTTTTAAAAAAATCTTTTGAAATTAAAAAAAATTTAATGTCTCAGAAACTCATGCAGGAAGAATTACTTAGTAAAATTAAAATAACTATGAATGATATTGAATTATATTACAAGGCAAACAAGGATAAATATAAAAAACCTTTAAATCAAATTGTTAATGTTGTTCAACAGGACATTATGCAGGAAAAAGTCAAGGAGAAATCACAGGAATTACTCAGTAAAATGATAAAAGCCAATAGTGTCCAGATATTTGATGATAATATAAGATAATAAATAAAAAAATTGCCACAGAGACTCAGAGACTCAGAGACACAGAGAAAAAATTACAAAAAATTTAATTTTAATATTATTTTCTCAGTGCCTCTGTGACTCTGTGGCTAAATAATATTATGAAAATCATAAAAATTATAAATTTAATATTTTTACTAATATTCATTTACTCAAATGTAAATGCACAAATTTCTTTAAAAACAGGGGTTAACCAATCTACGTTTCATATTGGTGACTTTATAACTTATTCAGTAACTATTACTTATAACAAGGATTTAAAATTAATTCTGCCTCCCCCGGGAAAAGAATTAGGGCAATTTGATATAAAAGATTACAATATAACAGATGAAGAAACAAAAAAAAATAATAAAATAAAAAAAATTGAATATACAATTACTACATATTTTTTAGGTGAATTTGAAATCCCAAGTATAGAAATTCAATATAAAGATAAAAAAGGAAATACCGGAACAATAAAAACAGAGCCGCTTCTTGTTAAAGTTATACCGATTAAAAAGCTTCCTACTGATAAAGATGATATAAGAGATATTAAAAAACCTTTTTATGTTAAAACATATATCTGGGTTTATATTTTAATTGGGCTCTTTCTTATTGGAATATCAATAATCGGGTATTATATTTATATTAAAAAATTTAAAAAAACACAGGAAATTACAATTAAAAAAAAGGAAAAAAGATTACCTGAAGGTCTTGAAGCCCTTCAGTCTATAAAAGAATTACAGAAAAAAGGGTACATAAAAAATCAGCAAATTAAGCAGTTTTATTTTGAATTATCAGAAATTATAAGGGAATATTTACATAGAAGATATAATATCCTTACACTTGAAAGGACATCTTTTGAGATATTCAGGGATTTAAAAAAAATACTGAATAATAAAGAACTGATAGATTCTTTTAATATATTATTTAAAGAGTCTGACCTTGTTAAATTTGCAAAACACAAGCCAGGAGCTAATCAAATAAAAGGTATAATTGATCGCTGTGTTAAATTAATTCATAATACAAAAAGGAAATATCAAACAGATGAGATTTTATAGTTGGGGATATTTATTACTGCTGTTTCCTGTACTGGGTTATTTTATTTATCAATTCTTTTATAATAAAAATTTTAAATATTTTTCTTCTATAAAGTATCCAGATTTGAAAAAAATCTCCTCATTAAAATTATCTTCACCACGGCTGCATGCAAGAAAATATCTTATTGCCTTAAAATTATTAGCCCTGTTTATGTTTATATTAGCACTTGCAAGACCTCAATCAGGGCAAAGGTCACAGGATACTGAAATAAAAGGAATTGATATTATGCTTGCTCTTGATATTTCAGGGAGTATGCAGGCTGAAGATTTCAAACCAAGTAATCGCTTACAAGTTGCTAAAAAAGTTTTAGCTGATTTTATAAAAGGAAGAAAAACAGATAGAATGGGTCTGGTAGTATTTGCCGGCGAAAGCTTTACTCAATGCCCTCTTACATTAGATTATAACATTATTTTAGAACAGCTCAGGCAGATTAAATTTGGCATTATAGCAGATGGAACAGCTATTGGCATGGCTATAGCAAATTCAATAAATAGATTACGATATTCCAAAGCTAAAAGTAAAGTCATTATTTTATTAACTGATGGAGTAAATAATGCCGGTGTAATTGATCCTGTTACAGCAGCTCAGGCTGCAGAATCATTTAATATTAAAATCTATACTATTGGGGCAGGGAAAAAAGGAGGAGCTCCTATTCCTTATCATCACCCTGTTTTTGGTAAGCGATATATCAGAAAACCTGATGGAACATTATATCTAACTGAATTAGACGAGAATACTTTAAAACAAATTGCAAATTTAACAGGGGCTAAATATTTCCGTGCAACAGACAGCAGCACATTACGTCAAATATATAAAAAAATAGATAAACTTGAAAAAACTAAAATCAAGACTAAGCAATACCTGCAATATACTGAAAATTTTATACCTTTTCTTATAACAGGTTTATTGTTGCTGACAGGATATATTGTTCTTGATAATTTAGTACTAATAAAAGTACCATAAATAAATTTTATTATGATATTTTATAATGAATTTTTCATTTACTTTGCACTTTTTTTTATTATCTTGTTAATTATACTTTTTAAAATAAGTTTTCAAATAAAGAAAAAATTAATAAATAACTTTGGTGATATTAATATTATTAAAAAATTCTCAGGTAACATAGATTTTAAACAATATAAAAATAAGGTTATATTAATTATTTTAACAATATTTCTTTTATTTCTCACACTTGCCAGACCTCAATGGGGTAATAAATTAACAAAAATAAAAAGAAAAGGTTTAAATATATTAGTTATGCTGGATGTATCAAAAAGTATGCTGGCTGAAGATATGAAACCTAATCGCCTGAAAAAAGCCAAACATCAGGTTAATCGTTTAGTAAATTATTTAAAAGGGGATAGAATTGGACTTTTAATTTTTGCAGGTACCAGTTTCCTACAGTGTCCTTTAACTATAGATTATTCAGCATTTCAAATGTATCTTGATAATATTAACATCAATTCTATACCTGTCCAGGGAACTGCATTAGCAGGAGCAATTGAAAAAGCAATAAAATCCTTCCCGGAGGTTGAAAAAAAATATAAAGTTATTATATTATTAACTGATGGTGAAGACCATCATGGAAAAGATAATAATGTACTAGATATAGCAGAAAAAGCAAAAGAGGAAGGAGTAATTATTTACACAATAGGAATAGGTACACCTAACGGAGACCTTATTCCAATTAAAAATGAGGCAGGTTTAGCAGTTGGTTATAAAAAGGATAAAAACGGCAGTCCAATTTTATCCAGGTTAGATGAAGTAACACTTGGAAAAATAGCCCTTCTTACAGGAGGAAAATATTATCAAGCCACAGAAACAGAATTTGAACTTAAAAAAGTATATAATGATATTGTAAAAATGGAAAGAAAAATGATTTATGGAAAACAGTTCACCCAGAAAGAAGATAAATTTCAGTGGTTTTTATTTCCTGCAATATTATTATTAATTATTGAAATATATACTAAGGAAAGAAAAAAAAGAAAAAAATGAAATTTTTTAAATATTGTATTATTTTATTGTTTTTATTGATTTGGTCATATCCTTGTTTTGCAGCTTTTTCATTAAAAAATAATAAGGGAAATAAAATATTTGAAAAAGGGAAATATAAAAAAGCTCTGAAAAAATATATGGATGCCCAGATGGAAAACCCTGAGTCACCTGTTCTACATTATAATATGGGTAATGTATATTATAAACAAAAACAATATAATAAAGCCATTGAAGAGTATAATAAAGCTATATCTATAAAAGATTCAAAATCAAGAGCAGAGATATATTATAATTCAGGTAATTCACATTTTAAAATGAATAATTATCCCCAGTCCATAGAGTTTTATAAAAAAACATTAGAAATCAATCCTCATGATCAGGATGCAAAGTACAATATTGAAATTGCAAGAAAACGTATTCAGCAAAATATGCAGAATAGTCCCTCTGACCAAAATAACCATAACCAAAATCAGGATAAAAACAAACAAAAAGGACAACCATCCCAGGGGGATGATAACCAGAAAAAAAATAAATCCAAAGATCAGAAAGGTCAGGGAGATGAGAAAAACAAGATGTCAAAAGAAGATGCTAAAAGGTTACTGGATGCTCTTGAGGATGATGAGAAAAAAACACAAAAAAAATTAAAACGAGTTAAAAGCAGTGGTAGATATATTGGAAAGGATTGGTAAATAGAGGGTTGAGTTAAATTATGAAAAATATAATTATTTTATTAAGCATATTATGTATTTTTACTTCTTTATCTTATGCTCAAGATATTACGCTTAATGCAACAATCAGTTCAGCAACTGTGGGTGCTGGTGAGCAGATAACTTATTCCATATCAGCATCTGGTGGTTCAGGAAATATTCCTCAGCCAAAACTCCCTGCTCTACCTGACTTTAAGGTTTATAATGCCGGGACATCTTCTTCCTATCAATTTATTAATGGACAGGTATCATCATCTGTAACTTATAATTATACATTAATTCCTATAAAAGAAGGAACATTTACTATTGGTGCTTCATCAATTTCTTATAAAGGGAAAGTTTACCAAACCCAACCCCTTACTGTAAAAGTTGCCAGGACTGTCCAAAAAAAACAGAAGAAAAAGCCTACAACTATAGAAGAGCGTTTTTTCAAACAAAACCAGACAGGGGAATTATTTGTCAGGACATTAGTTAATAAAAATAAAGCTTATGTTAATGAGCCTGTACTATTTTCTTATAAATTATATTACCGCAATGTTGCTATTTCACAATATGGACTTCAGAAACCACCTGATTTTTCAGGATTCTGGGTTGAAGACATTCCCCCTTCAAAAGTACGAAAAAGAGAAGTTGAAATGTATAAGGGTAAAAAATATTATACCCTTACATTAGAAAAAAAAGTATTATTTCCTACAGCACCTGGTAAAAAATATATCAAAGGAACAGATTTTACATTTTTAATTGAAGATTTTTTCTCTTTTTTTGGCAAAAGGGTTAAACGTTCATCCCCTTCTATAACAGTAACTGTATCATCATTACCATCTGCTAATAAACCACCTCTATATAATGGAACTGTTGGACATTATAAGATGAGTATTAAATTAAGTACAAAGAATATCATACAAAATGAACCTTTTAGTTTAAGGGTTATTATTTCCGGCTCCGGAAATATAAAATCTATTGCTGAACCTAAAGCTCCGGAATTTAATAATTTTAGAATTTATGATACACATTCATCAATCAATATTCAAAAAAATGCCGGTGGAATATCTGGTAATAAAACTTATGAATACATCCTGATACCAGAATCCGCAGGCACCTTAGAAATTTCGCCTTTTGTATTCTGTTATTTTAATTATGTTAATAAAAAGTATAAAACCTTAAAAACAAAAAAATTAACTTTTAAAGTAAAACCAGGCAAAAAAGGAGGAAAAATTTTAACAACTTTTCAGTCACATCATTCAGATGTTACATTAATTGGAAAAGATATCTGCTTTATTAAAGAAAATATCAATACCATTAAAAATCAGGGAGACTACTTTTTCAATAATTTTTTCTTCTGGATTCTTGTTATTCTTCCAATTATTATTTTAGGAGGAGCATTTTATTATTATAAATATAAATCAAAGCTGGAATCTGATATTACTTTTGCCAAAGCTTCAAGGGCTTTTCGTCTTGCTAAAAAACATCTGGAACAAATAAAAATTAATTTACAAAAATCTCAAATGGACAATATACCCTCATTATTTGAAAAGATGATTACAGGATATATAAGTGATAAATTTAATATTCCTATATCAAATATAGTAATAGAGCAAATTAAAAAAAATCTTATAAAATTACAATTAAACAAAAAATTAATAACAGAAGTTGAAGAACTTTATAAAGAAATAAATATATTACGATATTCTCCTGCCACAGCAGATAAGGAAAATTATAAAGAATTATTATATAAAAGTAATGAAACAATTAATAATATTGAAAAAGAAGTTAACCCCAATTCAAATAAAACTTCTTATACTAAACTTCTCTCTTTTATTAAAAAGATATATAAAAAAGTATATAAAAAAATAATTATACTTATCTTATTTTTAATTCCAGTTATAATTTATGCAAATAAAGATAATACAATTGAATTATTCAATCAGGGAAATGAAAAATATAAAAAAGGACAATATCAGGATGCCATTAAATTTTATGAATCCATATTATTAAAAAACATAAAAAATGGCTATGTTTATTTTAACCTTGGTAATGCTTATTTTAAAGCCAATCACCCTGGAAAAGCTATTTTAAATTATGAACGGGCTAAAATTTATTATCCTTCTGATAAAGATATTAAATTTAATTTAAAATTTGCTAATTCAAAAAAAATAGATAGAATTCAGGAAATAGAATATAACCCATTTACGAAAATTATACTTTTTATATATAACATATTTAGTGTTAATACATTATTTTTTCTTACTTATTTAACTTTATTAATTCTCATTGCTTCTTTAATCTTTAAATGGTTTTATAAAAATACTTCAGGACAGATAATAAATCAGAAAATTTTTAATTACTTAAGAATAATATTTATACTTTTCCTGTTCATATTAATTATTAAAGTTCATCAAATTAAATCAACAGAAAAAGCTATTATACTCTCATCACAGATCAAAGTTAAAAGTGGTCCATCTGAAGATTATACAGATATTTTTACTTTACATGAAGGTACAAAGGTAAAAATAAGAAAAGAAAATGACACATGGACTTTAATTATTCTTCCAAATGGATTCAGCGGCTGGATTAAAAAAGATAATCTGGAGAAAATTCAGGGGAACAAATAGGTAAAATTGTCATTGCGAGGAGCGTAAGCGACGAAGCAATCTCAGATTTATTGGTTCGGGTCGCATAACTCGAACCAGCGAATCTTTTCTCTGTGCCTTTGTGCCTCTGTGGCTTACTTTTTTCCCTGGGAGTCTAAAACCTTTAAATTATTCTCCAGTTCCTTATCTTTTGGATTTAATTTATAAGCTTTTCCCCATTCTTTATAAGCTTTTTTTAAATCATTTATATAATAATATGTATTTCCAAGATGTTTATAAGCTTTTGCAGAAGATGGATTAATTTTTATTGTTTTTTTAAAATATTTCTCAGCTTCCTGATACTCTTTCAACCATAAATAAGATACGCCTATATTAAAAATTGCAGATTCAAAATTCTGCCTGTATCTTGCTGCTTTTAAAAAATAAGCAATTGAATTTTTGTAATCTTTCTTTTTTTGGAATAATATTCCCAGATTATAATAAGCATCAGAATACTCCTGATATATTTTAATTGCATTTTTTAAATATTGACTGGCTTTTTTTAAATGATTTGAATTAAGAAATAAAGTTCCAAGATTATAATAAGCATCTTTATATTTTGGATTTAATTTTATTGCTTTTTTATATAAAGAAATTGCCTCATTAAATTTATTAAAATCCTCTAAAATAACAGCTAGATTATTATAAGCCTCATAGTTATTAGGGTCTTTTTGAATGGATTTCTTAAAACTGTCAAAAGCTCTTTTTTTATCATTAATTTTATTATATTCAACCCCGAGATTATTCCATGTTTTAGTATTATCAGGGTCATTGTTAAGAGATAGTATGTATTCTTTTACAGCAGCATTAGGTTTACCCATATCACTGTAAATATTGCCAAGTAAAGAATGTGCTCGGCAATATTCCTTGTCAACAGAAAGAGCCATTAGAAGTTCTTCAATAGCTTTTTGGTAATTACCTTCTTTTTTATGATCCAGTGCTAAATTAAAATGAATCTTTTTCTTAGCATATTCTGAACCGGTTACAAATTTTGATTTTGATAAGTATGAACTTGCTAAAAGAGTTTCACCAATTTTATTTAAATATTCACCAAGATTTAAATAAATTATAGAAGCCATATCTTTATCCATCAAATCTTTATATATATTTTTATCATCCATACTTTTAAAATGATAAGAAAATAAATCATAATAATCCATTTTTTGTTCTGATTCATCTGTAATAAGTTTGTAAATAAGTCCATAATTTCTTAAACTTTTCCCTTCAGGCAATTTTAGTGTAGCCGCATAAGTGTAATAAATTGGAAAAGTACTTTTCTTTAATATGTTCTGTTCAATTTTATCTCTTAATTTTTTTCTGAATTTTTCCTGAAATTGTTTAATATTATACAATTTAAATACATCCTGAAATACAAAACCATACTCCCCTATAATAAGAATATCCTGTCTTATTTTCTTTACATAATGATAATAAGCCAAAGGAAAGGTTGTGTTATCTCCCATAACAAATAATCTTCCATTTTTTTCAACTGTATTTAAAATGTTTTTCGTATATTCAGCAATAATATAATTATTATGTTCATTATTTATATGATAATTCATTCCAATCATAATAAGAGGTAAAATAGGAATAAATTTAATAAAATGAAGAGAAAAATGTTTTAATATAAAAATAATACCAATTGATGAAAAAATCATAAGTAAAAATATTATAGGAATAAAAAATATTTCATTAACATAGATACTTAGTTTTGCAATTTTAAAATTAGCTATATAAACCATAGTTATGGAATAAAATAATATGGAAGTTATTAAAAAAACAAACAGGGATCTTTTTGCAGAAATCAATTCAAATAAACCTAAAATAATTAAAATACTTAAAGGAAGTGTTAGATTTTTATATAAAATCTTCATCAACTCAAAATTTTGTTTAATAAACATTTTATTACTTCGTTTAGCATGAAGAACGGTCTTAACCTTAGGTTTTGTTACTAACTGCCCATATTGGCGTCTTAAAACATGGGAAATAAAATTTTTCATTTTACCTGTATTACCCCAATTTAAAGGAGGCTTTGATAAAGAACGGATGGGCATATAAAAATATATGGATAGTCCCAACATAAACAGCAGAAACATTTTTAAAATTAATTTCTGGTTAAAAAGCACTTTCCTCTTATTCCATAGAATCCAGATAGAAAAAACAGGAGCAAAAATAAGGTTAGTTTGATGAGATACAATACTTAACCCGTAAATAAATGAAAATAATAAAAGATAAGAATTTTTTTTATTTATACTGAATTTTATTAAAGTATAAAATGACAAAGAAATTAAAAATAAATTTAAAGTATAAATTTCACTATTAGTAGATTGTGACCATATAAGATTAATTGTACCAAAGCAAAAACTTAAAATTAAAGCAATTTCATGATGAAATTTATTAATTATATTTAGAAATGTATAATTTGATGTTTCAGGTTCTGCCTCTGAATCAATCACATTTGATTCAGGGGCAGCTATGTTTTTTTCCCGGTTATAAATATTTTTTATAATTAATATAGTTATATAGTAAAAAATAATAGCTGAACAGGTTGTAAAAACTCCTGACATAAAATTAATGTGAAACGCAAAAGAATCATGAATTTTAAATGGATTAATTCCTGCTAAAAGAAATATAGGATAAAAAAAATATGTCAGATAAGAAAATAATTTAGCAAGTATAAGATATAAGGGATAACCCGGAGGATGATTAATTCCTAAAAAATAAGCAGCAGAAAGTAATTCTCCGCTATCACCTGTTGTTACATCAGGTGAAGTTGTTTTAAGAAAAATAAATAATCCGGATATCAATATAAATAAAGGATAATAAATATTCTTTTTTTTCAAAGTAATCCTGTCCATAATAATTAAAATTACAGGAAATATATTAAAAAAAATTTAATTGTCATTTTCTTTTTTTTATTTTTTTCATAGTTTATTGCTTCTTCTATTTAAAAATAAAAATTTAAAAAATCGACGAAATTTTGTTGACAAATTAAATTTATCGATATATATTTAAATTAATGTATATTAATCGTATAATTAAATCACCAAAAAATAATCATTTTTTTTTTAGACTACATCAAATTAGAAGCTGGAATACCAAAGCCTACACTATAAATTATTAATAAATCAACAGCCTGATTAGATTATATCTTTCGATATCTTGTGCTTCTACCCATACCAATTCGTTCAATTTTCTTAAGTGTTATAAGCCGATCTACTGCTTGATTAACTGTAGGCCGAGCCACTTTGGTCTTTTTTGCTATTTCACCAGGTGATGCTTCATTAACGGTTTGTAAATATTGCCATATTGTTAGTTGTTTTATGGATAAAAGCTTTTCTACATTTTCCCTTGACAACAACATTACAGCCATCTCTGATTGTTTGATATTAACTGAAAGAAAAAAATTTAGCCAGGATACAATATTAGGATGTGTGGTTTTTAATGTTTTCTGGCTTTTTCTTAATGCCATATAATAGTCAGGTTTATTATCCTCTATTAGCTTCTCATGAGAAATATAAGGCATATATAAATATCCTGCCTGAAGCAAAAGAAGATTTGTAAGAATACGAGAAAGTCGACCATTGCCATCTTGAAATGGATGTATATTTAAAAATTCAACTAAAAAATTACCTATAATAAGTAAAGGATGAAATTTTTTTTCATTTAATGCGTCCTGTGTTATATCAACTAATTCATGCATCTGCTTTGGTGTAAGATATGCAGGTGTAGTATCAAAAAGGATTCCAACAGATTTACCCTCTGCGTTAATCATTGCAACCTTATTTTCTCTCTTTTTATATTCTCCTCTATGAAGTTTATCTTTATCGACATATTTTAAAAGCTCCTTATGGAAATGCTTAATGGTATTTTCTGAAAACTTAATACTTTTCCACGAATCAAAAACATTTTGTAACAATTCATAATATCCCCTTACTTCCTGTTTATCTCTATCCCGAAACTTCTGCATTGAGATACCACGCATGAGTTTTTCAACATCATTATCAGAAAGCCGTGCTCCCTCAATACGAGTAGATGCCCCTGTTGAAGTAATAAGAACAGATTTTTTAAGGCGTCCTAAAACTTGCGGACTTAATCTGGCTCCCCCAATCCACTGCCCTTTTAATTCGTCAATTCGACCTATTTTAATTAAAATTCCAGCAGGAAGATTATGCAATCTCTGCTTAAACTGATTATTCACCTGATTAGCCTCTGTTTGTTTAAAAATTTAAACTTATATTTTAACTATATAAGATTATATAAGATTATATTTTTATGTCAAGGCTTACTTTCTAAATATGGTAATGTGTCACCTCTTTTAAACAATAAAATAGGGGAGACTTAAGTCTCCCCTACTGTTGTGATGACATAAAAGGTGATAATTAATTACTAAATATGTAATCATTCTGTGATTTTTTGATAGTATTTTAATGTTTCCTCTAATGATTTATTATTTTTATATATAGAAAGTGCTTCCTCAATATATAACATACTTTCATATATTCTATTAAGTTTATAATAATTAAATGCTAAAGCCTTATATAATTCCATACTTTTTAATCCTTTATTATAAGCTTTTCTCAGGTATTTTAATGATAATATAAATTGATTTTGTTTTAAACAACTCATTCCATAATAATAGTACCCTTGATTGTTATCCGGATCTATTTTTATCATATTTAAAAAATACTTTCCAGCTTTATTAAAATTCTTTTGGCTATAATATATCTTTCCCAGCATATTCTGAATATCAATAAATTCATCACTGTATTTTTCACATAATTTTAAATAACCCTGATATTTATCTAATTTATGCAGATTGTTTTTATAAAAATATCCTAATCTCCAAAAATAAATAGATGCCAGCCCTTTATCCATATAATCAATAACTTTCCTGCTGGTTCTTAAATAGTACCAATTTATGAAATTAATATCAGTTTTTTTTAACATTAATTTATAAATTATACCTTGTTGTTCTAAAAATTCAGAATATTGCGGATCAATTTTTTCAGGAGAAACAAAGTATAATTCTTTTAATTTAACAGATGCAAGGTTATTAAAATATTCCTTGCTTGATTGAAAAAGTTTACCATAACGATTACAATAATCAATATCAGGCCGCTTATATTCTACAAATTTTAAATAAGATAAAGCAAATAAAGGATTATCCCCTTCAACAGTAAATAAAGCTGATTTATAGGAACATGTCTTTAAAATATTATTACTAAAATCATTTGCAATTAAATTCCTGCATTGAGGTTTAAAATTTTTTATAAAAAAGAATATAAAAATTAAAACAGGAATAATACAGTTATATTTCCATTTTTTTACTAAAAAATCAAAAGCATAACATATAAAAAGAAAAAAAGTAATAAATGAAGGAATATAAAATACTTTTGATGTATATA
>CBDVEP010000077.1:0-14935 GCA_965373035.1 uncultured bacterium | reverse complement strand
AACCCCTGAATAACAATAAATGAATAATTAGTGTTATTAATACTAATTATTATCAGTTTAATTATATTAGGAATTATGGGAAGTATTTATTATTTTTCTCAAAGTAAAGTAAGAATTCTATACATCAAGGCTAATGAAAAATTTAAACTTGGAACTATCCAGGATATCAGATCAGGGATACAACTCTTTCGATTTTTATCAGAAAGGCACCCTAAATCAAAATATACTCCTAAAGCATTATATCAAATTGGAAAAGGTTATGAATTAATATATGAAAAAAATAAAGATGAAAACAAACTGGATATAGCTATTCAGGAATATTACAAAGTAAAAAAACTTTTTAGAAATACTCTTCAAGCCCAGAAAGCACTTTTTCAAATTGCTCATATCAGTTATCTAAGAAAACATTTTGAAGATGCACAGGAAAAACTGGATTATATTTTATCAGAATATGTAGATACACCTTTAAAACCTCAGATTTATACTGAAAAGGGATATATATACTTAGATGCAGGAGATTATAAAAAAGCCATCCATTTCTTTAACCAGAAAGAAGCTTTAAATGAAGACAGGGCATTAATTGGTAAAGCTGAATGTTATTTTAAAATAGGAAAATATGAAAAAGCTTTAAATGTTTATGAAGATTTTATCCAATATCGTCATACAAGTAATTATAGGAAAAAAGCTATTCAATCTTTTTTGAATAATTGCTATAAATATGCAAAAAGATTAACATCAGAAAAAGATTATAAAAAATCAAATATGCTATATGATAAGATAATAACTTTATTTCCTTCACATAAACTGTCTGAAAATGCACGCTACTGGAAGGCAGAAAATTTTTATGATCAAAAAGATTATAAAAATGGTATTCAAAATTTTAAAGCAGTGCTAAAAAACAGTTTTACACATAAAGATGATGCTGCTTTATTTAAACTGGGAATGTGTTACTTTGAAAAAAACATGTTTGATGAATCCTTAAAATATTTTCAGCGAATAATTGATTATTATCCTGATAGTACTTATCTTAATATGGCAATTGATTGGAAAAAACAGAGTATAAGAGAAATCAAGTATAGACATTAATTATCTTTCTTAAACAACTCTTCTTCTTTCTGCTCTCACTATAAAAAAAGGCACCTTTATATACTACCTTTTAAAATTTTTACTTGCTTTTTTATTTATGAATGTTATTATATATTTTTGAATTTTATAATATTACTGAAAAAATTATTATGAATGATATATATCAACTAATAGAAGAGACATCTGAACAATTAGGATTTAAACTTATAGAATGTAATATCAATGAAAAATCAAGAAAAATAATTATTGTTATCTATAAACCTTCAGGTATCTCCATTAACGACTGTGAAAAACTTAATAAGGAATTACAGGATGATATTGAATTTATTGAAAAGTTTAAAGGCAAGTATGATTTAGAAATTTCATCTCCAGGTGTTAACAGAATCCTAAAAAACATAAAAGAATATCAAATTTTCAAAGGAAAAGAAATAACAATTATTGCTGATACTGACGAGATATCCGAAAAAATTTATAAAGGCATTTTACAGGGTGTGGATAAAGAAAATAATATTTTAGTTGAAATTGAATATAATTTACATAAAATACCCTATAGCCAAATTAAAAAAGGAAGCTTATTATATGAAAAATTATGAAATTAATAATGGAGGAAAGCTGTGAGAGAAGATTTTGCTGAAGCTGTAGAAATTTTTGCTTCTAAAACAGGTGTACCGGAAGATAAAATATTGAATGCTATAGGGCAGGCACTTGCTGCAGCTTATAAAAAAATTACAAAACATGATAATATTGAGATTAAACTTGATAATGAAAATAAAAATTTAAAAATTTATTCAAAAAAAATTGTTGTAGATAATGTCAATGACACTGTAACCGAAATCACATCAATAGATGCAAAAGAGAAAAATCCAGATGCTAAAATTGGTGATGAAATCCTGGATGAAATTGATCCGGCCAGTATGGGCAGAATTGCAGCTCAAATCTCACAGCAAGTTATATTAGAAAATATTCATGAAGTTGAAATGGATATTATTTATAATGAATTCAGTGAAAAATTAGGGACCATTATTACAGGTGTATTTCAAAGAAAAACAAAAAAAGATGATATTATTGTTGATTTAGCTAAAATTGAGGGGCTTTTGCCTTATGAAAAGCAACTCCCTAAAGATAGGATAAAAGTAGGTGGAAAAGCAAGAGTGTATATAAAAAATGTAGAAAAAATCAATAATAACATCCGCATTATTTTATCCCGTACAGACCCTGAATTTGTAAAAAAATTGTTTGAATTAGAAGTACCTGAAATATCATCACGCGTAGTACAAATAAAAGGTATTGCCAGAGAACCTGGTGAAAGAAGTAAGGTTGCTGTTTCTTCGGAACAATCGGATATAGATCCTGTTGGGTCATGTGTGGGTATGAAAGGAGTAAGAATCCAGTCTGTTATCAGGGAACTGGATGGAGAAAAAATTGATATTGTCAGATGGGATGAGGATGAAAAAAAATATATCCAAAATTTATTATCTCCTGTTAAAATTTTAAATGTTAAATTGAACTATGATGATAAAATAGCAATTGTTGTTGTTCCACCGGATCAGCTATCTTCAGCTATTGGGAAAGATGGAAAAAATGTACGTCTTGCTGCTATCCTATTAGGATGGACTATTGATATTAAGAGTGAAGATGATTTCCAAAAATTATTAATGGTAGAGGACTCCAGACAAAAACTCAAGGAATTATTCCAGGAGCCATCTGAGAAAAAAGAAAAAGCAAAAGAAGAAACAAAAAAAGCTCCACCTACAAAGATAAAAGAAAAAGTTGAAATTCAGGAAGAGGAAGAAATCGAAGAAACCTCTATCGAAGAATTACCTGATATTTCTAAAGTAGTTATTAAAAAATTGCAGACTGCAGGTTATAATACAATAGAAAGTATTATTGATTTAAACAAGACTGATTTTGAAAAAATACCTGGTATAAGTAAAAAAAATGCTGAATTAATTATCAAATCCTTAGAGGAAAATGTAAAAGTAGTAGAAGAGTAAATAATTAAAAAAAAATAAATATTACAAGGAAAATGTTTAATGGATAAAGAAAAAGGGAAAAGTAAAAAAAAGAAAATTATCATTATTAAAAAAAGAAGTACTAAAAAAGCCAATGAAATAGACTCAAAAATAAAGCCGGAAACAACTGCTCAGAAACCTCCAGTATTTGTGAAACCAAAAGAAGAGCCGCTAAAAAAAGAAACAACAAAAGAAACTAAAACAAGTGATGAAAAAAAATCTTACTATAAAAAAGGTATTTTTTTTAAAAAGCAATACACAAAAAAAGATACAGTATTTGAAAAAGAAATTTTCATAAAGAAAAAGCCAAAAGAAGAAACTCAACGTATTTTACCAAAAGAGATTAATATAACAGAAACTATTACTGTTGGAGAACTAGCAAAAAAATGCAACATAAAAGCAAATAAAATAATAAAAAAAATGATGGAACTGGGAGAAATGGTAACTATAAATAAAGTAATCGATTCAGAAACGGCTATACTGGTTGCAGAAGAATTTAATGTAAAAGCAAAGGTTGTTTCTCTCTATGAAGAAACTAAAATTGTGCTGGATGAAAAAGATAATCCAAAAGATTATCAAGAACGTCCACCTATTATCACTATTATGGGTCATGTTGATCATGGTAAAACTTTATTACTGGATGCCATTAGAAACTCGCATATTATTGATAAAGAATTTGGAAATATCACTCAGCATATTGGTGTATACAGTGTTATTGTATCATTTAAAGGAGATAAAAAAAAGATAACCTTTTTAGATACACCAGGACATGAGGCTTTTACATCAATGAGAGCAAGAGGATCTCAAATTACTGATATTGTTGTTATTGTAATTGCTGCTGATGATGGAATTATGCCGCAAACTATTGAGTCCATTAACCATGCCAAGGAAGCAAAAGTCCCTATTATCATTGCCATTAATAAAATTGACCTTGAGGGTGCCCAGAAAAAAATAGAAAAAATCAAACAGTCTTTAACTAAACATGAGCTTGTTCTTGAAGAATGGGGCGGTGAAATCATGGTTATACCTTTAAGTGCTAAAACCAAACAAAATATAGACAAACTTTTAGAAGCGATATTATTACAGTCAGAACTCTTGGAATTAAAAGCAAATTATAAAAAATTAGCAAATGGAATTGTTGTAGAAGCATCTATTTCAAAAAGCATGGGTCCTACTGCAACGATTTTAATTACAAATGGTATTCTTAAAAAAGGGGATCCTTTCAGTGTTGGTATTTATTCAGGAAAAATTAGAGCTATATTTGATGATTGGGGAAAGCCATTAGAATATGGATATCCTGCTACTCCTGTTTTAATAACCGGACTGGCTGGAGTTCCTTCAGCAGGAGACCCATTTCAGGTAGTTAATAGCGAAAAATATGCCAGACAAATAAGCCAGAAAAGGAAAGAACTTAAAAAAGAAGATATTGTTAAAAATCTTCAAAAAATTACACTGGATAATCTATATGAACAAATAAAAAAAGGAAAAATTAAAGAATTAAAAATAGTCCTTAAAGCTGATGTAGAGGGTTCTGTGGAAGTATTGAAAAATTCTCTTGGAAAATTATCTACTGAAGAAGTACAGGTAAAAATCATTCATTCTTCTACAGGGGATGTAACTGAAAGTGACATACTGCTTTCATTAGCCAGTAATGCAATTATTATAGGATTTCACATTAAACTTAACAGAAAAATAGATGAATTTGCAAAAAAAGAAAATGTATCCATAAGGCTCTATCATATTATTTATGATGCTATTGATGATGTAAAAAAAGCTATGGAAGGACTTCTGGAACCTTTGATCAAAGAAGAAGGAAGAGGGATTGCTGAAATTAAAGAAATATTCAAGATATCTAAAACAGGAAAAGTATTAGGATGTATCGTAACAGAAGGGAAAATCCTTAATACAGATAATGCACGGGTTATAAGGGATGATGAAATTATATTTGATGGAAAAATAATTTCTTTAAAAAGATTTAAGGATGAAACAAAAGAAGTCCAGACAACTATGGAGTGCGGAATTTATCTTGGTGAAGAACTGAAAGATGTTAAAATAGGAGATATTATAGAAAGTTATACACTGATAAAACTTAAAAGAACATTATAACATAAATGACAGTTGGTATTTTAAAAATCATATATCATTTACCTTATTCTCAAACATTAAAAGAGAAAAGACGAAAATTGACATCAATAAAACAAATTTTAAGAAAAAAATTCAATATATCTATTTCTGAAATAGATTATAAAGACCTTTGGCAAAAAAGTTTAATAGGTATCAGCATGATCAGTGAAGCACAAAATTTTATTGATAAAATATTTAATAAAATCATAGAAGAATTCAAACATTTTAATAATGGGTATATTGCGAATTATAATATTGAATATTTAAATGCAAATGAGCAGTATAATTAAAAAAAATTTAAATTTATAAAACATATAATGAAAAAACATAGAAAAGAAAAATTAAATGAACAATTAAAAAGGGAACTAAGTGAACTTATAATGAGAGAAGTTAAGGATCCCCGAATAAAAGGTTTTATTACTGTAACTGAAGTAGATATCTCAAGTGACATGAAAAACGCAAAGGTATATGTAAGTATTTTTGGTACAAGTGATAATGAGAAAAAAAAATGTTTTAAAGGGCTTGTAAATTCCAGCAACTTTTTAAAGTACAGCCTTTCTAAAAAGTTACGATTACGCTATACCCCTGATTTACAATTTCTTTTAGATGATAATATGGAAAAATGCTTTAACATTGTAGAAAAATTAAATAATATAAAGAAAAAGGAGCTAAATATAAATGATCAATAAGAAATGTTATTTAAACTTCTGGAAGGCTTTAAAAAAAAATGATAATTATTTAATCACAACTCATATTAATCCTGATGCAGATGGGATATGCAGTATAATTGTTTTTGGAATATTATTAAAATCAATGAAAAAAAAATATTATATTTTAATTGAAGACGATTTTCCTGAAAAGTTAAAATTTTTATTTATTGAATATACAAAATATCTAGTTCCTGAACTCATTAACATTCCCAAAGGAAAGGATTTGAAAGTGCAGTTACCTGAAAGGTTTAAGCCTGAGACTGTTCTTATTTTGGATACTTGTGGTAATGACCGGTTAGGTGAATTTTCAAGACATTTTTCAGAAATTAAAACCATGCTGAATGTTGATCATCACGCCGGTAAAAGAAATTTCCCTGGAAAAGTTGACCTTGTTGATATTAAATCCGGTGCAACTGGTGAAATTATATATAATTTATTAAAAACAAATAAATATAAAATAAAAACAGACATTGCAAAATTACTGTATATTTCTATTATTACAGACACAAGAAATTTTACACAATCTAATGCATCCTATCAAACACATTCAATAACATCAGAATTATTAAAAACTGGAATTAGTCCTGATAAAATTAATTTTCATTTTGAAGAGCTGCCTGTAGAAACATTAAAGATATATGGAAAAGTCATATCCAGGTTGAAATTAAGTTTTAAAAATAAACTGGCATACAGTTACATCACAAAAAATGAATTAAAGAAATGTTTAAACGCTGATACTGATGGTCTGATAGAAATATTAAGGAATACAAAAGATACACAATGTACTATTTTATTTAAAGAAATAGATAAAAATAAAATCAAAATAAGCTTAAGAGGTAAAGCTGGATTTGATGTTTATAAAATAGCTAATAATTTTAATGGTGGTGGGCACAAAGAAGCAGCAGGATTTAATATAAACAAAAAATTAAATTTAGCAATAAAATCATTATTAAAAAAATTAAAAAAATATTTTAAATGACACATCTAATAAATGGAATAATAAATTTATACAAGCCTACAGGGCTAACTTGTGCAGAGTTAGTTAATAATACTTTTAAAAAAAAATTTAATATTAAAAAAGTTGGTTATTCAGGGACATTAGATAAATTTGCAGAAGGAGTCTTACCAATATTATTAAATAATGCTACAAAAATATCTAAATTTTTAGAAGCAAATGATAAAGAGTATATAGCTGAAATAAAACTTGGTATACAAACAGATACATTGGATTATACAGGGAAAATTATTAAAGAAAATAAAAAATATAAAATCAACGAGATTTCTTTGACAAAAATATTAAATACATTTAAAGGGGAGATTAAACAGATACCGCCAAAATTCTCTGCTATTAAAATTAAAGGTAAAAGAGCAAGTGATCTAACCCGAAAAGGAATAAATATAAAGCTCCTGCCAAGAATTATAAAAATTTATAATATTGAACTGTTAAACATAGACTATGATAAAAACAACTTCACTATTAAAGTAAAATGTTCAAAAGTTACTTTTATCAGGGCACTTGCAAGAGATATTGGAAACAGACTAAAAGCAGGAGCTACTGTTGTAAAATTAATAAGGACAAGAAATGGTTTATTTACTTTTGATAAAGCTATTACAAAAAAAGATATAGAGAATGTTGAGGAAATATCTGATTTACAAATTTATTCTATTGATGAAGTACTGCAATATTACCCTGAATTAATTATTAAACCAAAATATAACCATTTTGTCATAAATGGCAAACAAATAAATAGATTTTATTTTCTTGATTTTGGTGATAATCTTGTTGAAGGAATTTATAAAATTAAAGATACATCAAATAAATTACTTAGTATCGTAGAATATAAAAGAGAAAAATTTTATTATCTTAAAGTTTTTGCTTATGATAATTAAAAAAAAATTAGTAAAAATAAATAAAAAAAAGAAAATTAATTTAACTATTGGTACATTTGATGCTTTTCATATTGGGCATATAAAAGTCCTGGAGACTTTAATAAATACATCCAGAGATAATCATTCACAATCCTGTGTGATTACTTTCCAGAATAGGCCAAAACATCAATTAAAACATCAAAATAATGGCATCATACTGCCTAATGAATATCGTATTAACTTTTTTAAAAAATTAGGTGTAGATTATCTTTTTTATCTTAAATTTAATCAGAAGTTTGCACAAATAAAAGCAGAAGATTTCCTTAAAATATTAAACAATTTATTTAATTTAAATAAAATAATTATTGGTAAAGATTTTAAATTTGGCTATAGAAATCAGGGAAATATAATGACATTGAAAAGGAATCGAAAAAAATTTAATTTTCAATTAAAAATCATAAAAGAAGAAAAATTCATAAAGCAAAAAATCAGTACTACCCTTATAAAATCTTTGATTAAAGAAGGAAAAATAATAATGGCAAATAAATTACTAAGCAGAGAATATTTTTTTGATGGCAAAATTGTAAAAGGCGGCGGTACAGGAAAAACTATTGGGTTTCCTACTGTAAATTTAAAATTGTTAAACAAGAAAGTTATTCTCCCTTCATACGGAGTATATGTAACAGTAATAAAATATTTAAATACAATTTATAAAGGAATGACATTTATTGGGATAAATAATTTTAATAAAAAATTTGTTATTGAGACAAATATTTTTAATTTTAATAACAATATCTATAAAAAAAAAATTTCAATTTTTTTAATAAAAAAGTTGCGAAAAGAAATTAAATTTATTACATTAGAGGGTTTAAAAAAACAATTGGCTTTAGATAAAAATAAAGCCTTACAAATTATAAAAAAATTAGTTATAAATAAAAGGTTATTATAATATTAACCTGCTGAATATTAGCCAATTAATATGTCATATAAATGGAGGAGACAAAATGGTTGTTAAAAATAAAGAAAAGGTAAAAAGCAAACAAAACATAATTAATGATTTTAAATCACATGATAATGATACTGGTTCCACAGAAGTTCAGATAGCTCTTTTAACACAGAGAATAATTAATCTTACTGATCATCTTAAGACTTATAAAAAAGATCATCATTCCAGGGTAGGATTATTAAAAATGGTTGGACAGAGAAGACGATTGTTAAATTACTTATCAAAAAAAGATATTGAAGGATATAGAAAAGTTATTAAGCAATTAGGTTTAAGAAAATAATAAAAGCCTTAAGTCTTTGAGAAAAGTTTATTATGATTATTGTATAAATATAATTAATGAAAATGATTACTGAAGCAGTTTTATAAGATTGTTTTGGCAAAAAGTAATGAGCAAAAATATTTTTTTGCTCATTACTTATTGCCAAAATGTGGGTCTTAAAGTACTTCAGTAATCATCTTCTTAAAATATGAAAAAACATAGACGAAGTGCCCTTTAGGGTAGTACACAGAAAAAATTTATTGATTATTAATGTAAAGCAATTAAAAATTCACTGGTTCGAGTTTCACAACTCGAACCAGCAATTTAAAAAAATATAACAAAATTAGCCACGAATTAACACGAATTTAAATTGTATTTAATTCGTGTAAATTAGTGGCTAAAAAAAGGAGAAAAAAATGAATAATACAGTAAAATTAAAAATCAGAGATCATGAGCTGATACTGGAGACAGGGAAACTTGCCAAACAGGCAAATGGTGCTATTCTGGTACGATATGGTGGTTCAGTTGTTTTTGTCGCTGCTGCGGCATCTAAAAAGCCAGCGGAAAATATTGATTATTTTCCATTATCAGTACATTATCAGGAACGAAGTTATGCAGCAGGGAAAATTCCAGGTGGTTTTTTTAAACGGGAAGGAAGACCCAGTACAAAAGAAATTCTGGTTTCAAGATTAATTGACCGACCGATTCGACCATTATTTCCAAAAGGATTTAGATATGAAGTACAAATAACACCTATGACGCTTTCTACAGATCAAATTAATCCACCTGATATATTAGCTATTATAGGAGCATCAGCAGCCCTTTGCATATCTGATATTCCCTTTAATGGTCCAATAGGAGCTGTTAGAGTAGGAAAAATCGATAATAATTTAATTATTAATCCTACTTTTCTTGAAGAGGAACAAAGTGTCCTTAGTATAGTTGTTGCTGGCACAAAAAATGGAATATTAATGGTAGAAGGATTTTCATCAGAACTAACAGAAGATGAAATGATAGAAGCATTGGAATTTGCACATAAGCATATTATTGAAATTGTTAATATTCAGGAAGAGCTAATAAAAAAAGTAAAAGAAATTAAAAAAATTGAACCGGAATTGTTTATTATTGATGAAAATTTGAAAAAAGAAGTCATTGATAAAACAAAAAGTATATTAACAGAATATTTAACTAAAACTCCTGATAAAAATGAGCGGAATGTTAAAATTGAAAAATTATTTGAAGAAACTAAAGCAGAACTTATAGAAAAATATACAGAAATTGAAGAATCTAATTTAAAAGCTCAACTTGATGAAATATTTTCAGAAACAAAAAACGAGATAGTTCGAAATATAATTCTATCTGAAGGGAAAAGAATTGATGGCAGAGGATTAGAAGATATCAGACCTATAAATTGTGAAATAGGAGTTCTGCCCAGAACTCATGGATCTGCTATATTTACACGCGGACAAACACAAAGTTTGGTTGTAACAACTCTTGGCAGTGTGGATGACCGGCAAAGATTTGATAATATAGAAGGTGAAGGGACAAAAAGTTTTATGCTGCACTATAATTTCCCTCCTTTTTCAACAGGGGAAACAGGAAGAGTTGGTTTCACATCAAGGAGAGAAATAGGACATGGCATACTGGCAGAAAGAGCAATATCTAAAGTCTTACCTGATAATGCAGAATTTCCTTATACCATACGGATTGTTTCTGAAATTTTAGAATCAAATGGTTCTTCATCCATGGCAACTGTATGCGGAGGCAGTTTATCTTTATTAAACGCTGGTGTTCCCATTAAAGAGCCTGTTGCCGGTGTAGCTATGGGTCTTATTTTAGAAAATGAAAAAAAATATGCCATACTTACAGACATACTTGGAGAAGAGGATCATCTGGGAGATATGGATTTTAAAGTTGCAGGAACAAAAAATGGTATTACAGCATTTCAAATGGATATTAAAATTGACAGTATATCATTTGATATTATGAAAAAAGCTATGCACCAGGCAAAAAAAGGAAGATTATTTATTCTGGATAAAATGAATGAAATAATATCCAAACCAGAAGAAGAATTATCTGAATATGCTCCTAAAATTAAAATTCTTACACTTCCAAAAGATAAAATCGCTCTTGTTATTGGACCTGGAGGGTCAATGATTAAAGACATTATTCAGAGAACAGATACTAACATTTCCATAAGTGATGAGGGTACCGAAGGAACAGCAACTATTTCAGGTGTATCTCTGGAAGGTGTTAATGATGCTGAAAATATAATTAAAGAATTAATTACAGACCTTGAGCCTGGAAAAACATATAATGGTAAAGTAAGAAGAATTGTTGATTTTGGTGCCTTTATTTCATTGCCGGGAAAAAAAGAAGGTCTGGTTCATATCTCAAAAATAGCAGATAAGCGAATTAATAAAGTAGAAGATGTTTTAAAAATTGATCAGGAAGTTCGGGTTAAACTAAGTGAGATTGACCGTATGGGCAGAATAAATTTAAGCATGAAAGATGCCGATAAATAATTTAGATATATTGCCACAGAGACACAGAGAAGAATTTTTATTAATTTATTTAATCATAGGAACATTCGCTGGTTCGGGTTTCATAACTCGAACCACTATTTATGGTTCGGGTTATGCGACCAACGGAAGTGCTTATGGTAAAACCCGAACCATCGAAATTGTAAAAATTTCTATTACATGAGCAAAAATATTTATAATAATAATTTGTGATAATTCGTGAATATTCGTGGCTAAATAAAATCATATAATAAAAATGAAAAAAACAGTTTTAAAAAATGGTATTACAATAATAACTAAACATATTCCGAATTCTAATGCAGTGTCTATTGGGTTCTGGATAAAATCAGGAAGTATAAATGAGACACAAAAAGAAAGTGGATATGCACATTTTCTGGAACATATGATCTTTAAAGGTACAAAAAAAAGAACTCCACAGCAAATCGCACAGGAGATTGATTATGCTGGTGCTTATATTAATGCAGCTACTTCTAAAGAATATACTGTCTATTATATTAATATAATAGACAGTAAAATAAATTTAGCTCTTAATATTCTTACTGATATTATTGATCAATCAATATTTAAGCAATCTGAAATTAAAAAAGAAAAACAGGTAATTTTAGAAGAAATCAAAATGTATGAAGATACACCATCTGAATTTGTTCAGGATAATTTAAATGAAGCCATGCTATATGGTAATCCTATTGGCAATCCTATACTGGGGCAAAAAAAAATCATTAAAAAGGCTACCAGGAAAAAGCTATTAAAATATTATAATAATAATTATTACTCTTCAAATATTATTATTTCTGCTGCTGGAAATATAAAACATGACAAAATAAAAAATTATGTTTTAAAAACAAAATTTTTTAATAAAAAAAACAAACCTGAAGAACACAAAAAAATCATAGATAGTCCAATAAAAACTAAAAATATTATTTTAACCAAGGATTTAGCTCAGGTTCATATCTGCATGGGATTCCCATGTATTCCTATCACAGATAAATTACGCTATGCCATTTATATTTTAAATGCAACTTTTGGGTCAAGTATGAGCTCAAGGTTATTCCAAAAAATCAGGGAGTCTATGGGACTGTGTTATTCTATTTTCTCTTTTAGTTCACTCTATAAAAATACAGGATTTTTTGGGATTTATACCGGAATGGGTATTCAATCTTTTAAAAAAACAGTAAAAGCAATATTAAAAGAAATAAAAAAAATAAAAAAGCATAAATTAAACCAAAAAGAAATTAACAATGCCAAAGAACATTTAAAAGGAAATTTAGCTTTATCTTATGAAAATATTAATACACACATGAACAGTCTTGCCAGGCATGAAATCTATTATAACAAACAATTTACTTTTAAAGAAATATCAAGAAACATTGATAAGGTTTGTAAAGATGAAATAGAACAAGTTATCAATCTTATTTTTCCTGATGATTATAAAATAATTATATCTTCTATTGGAAATCAAAAACATAAAAAGATTTTAAATCAAATAGATTTGGTCATTTAAAATAATGAATGTTTTATTAGTATCAGATACATATAAACCTCAAATAAATGGCGTAGTAACAGCTTTAGATATTCAAGTTAACTCTTTAAAAAAACACAAAATAAACACAACACTATTAGTTCCCAGGTTAAAAAAATTTAATGATAAACATATCTTAACCGCCTCTACCCTTCCTAATCCTTTATTTACAGATTATAAAATCCCTACCTTTTTCTCTTTAAAAAATTTATATAAAATAAAAAAATTAAATATTGATATTATACATACTCACACGCCTTTTCAATTGGGCGTTTATGCCATTATGTTAAGCAAAATTTTAAAAGTTCCTATTGTACATACATATCATACTTATTTTGAAGAATATATGCATTATGTTAAAATCTCACAAAAAACTGGAAAGGTCATTGTCCATTTATATTCAAAATGGTACTGCAATCAAATGGAGCATGTTATTGCTCCATCCCCCTTTATGAAAAGTAAATTGCAAAGTTATCAAATTGATAAAAAAATCACAACTATTTCTTCAGGTTATGATTTAAAAAGATTTACAGGAAAAAAGGGGGGGAACTGGCGAAAAAAATATAAAATCCCGGCAAATGCTAAAGTATTATTGTATGTAGGGAGAATGGGGAAAGAAAAAAATTTATATTTCTTAATTAATATCTTTCAAAAGTTAAAAAATAATTATAAAAATATATTTTTAATCTTAACTGGGGATGGTACTGAAAAACAGCGTTTATTAAAGTATATAAATAAATACCGTTTGTCAGGCTCTATAAAAATGACAGGATTTATTCCTTATGAAGATATTCACAATATGTATAACATAGGAGATATATTTGTATTTCCTTCAAAAACTGAAACTCAGGGGTTAGTACTTATTGAAGCAATGTTAAATAACTTGCCTGTTGTATCTTTTTATGAAAAAGGTACAAAATCAGTACTGCCTGATAAAAAAATATTGGGGATCAGTCCTGTTAATGATGATAAGAACTTTATAGAAGAGATTAAATTTTACCTTAAAAATAATTATGATAAAAACAAACTAAATCAGAATTTAAAAAATTTTGTGAAAAAATTCAATATAGAAGAAACAATAAAGGAATTAATTTCTCTTTATCGAAAAACAATAAATAACTCCTTACAATTTTGAATAAAAATAACAAGAGGATAAAATTCTTTTAATGTAATTTCTTGTTTCCTTAAAGGGAATGAGCTCTATAAAAACTTCAGGATTTTCTTTTTTAAAATCAATTTTCTTTTTCCATTTATATACTCTCCTTTCTCCGGCATTATATGCACTTAAAGCAAAAATTGTATTTTTTTTATATTTTCTCATTAAGGAATTAAAGTAATAAATGCCAAGTGAAGTATTTACTTTTACATTATAGAATGTATCATTGGTTTTATATTTCATTCTTTTTTTTAAATATCTTGCTGTAGAAGGAATAACCTGGAATAAGCCCATTGCATTTGCCGGGGAATGTGCTAACTTATCAAAATTACTCTCCTGTCTGACTAAAGAAAAAAGAAGTGGTTTCTCTATTTTATATCCTCTTTTTTTAATAATTTTAACAATTGTTTCTTTATAGTGGAATGGATAATAGTATTTTAAATATTTCTTGTTAAAACAAATTAAATAAGGAAAAAAATTCAACTTATATAAAATAGATTTTCTAAACACAAGGCTATTGCCAAGAAAATTATGTTCAACTGAGTACTTAAGCATACTGAAATAAAAATCCAAACTCCTTTTATATTTCTTTCTTAAATTTTTATATAAAAGATATGCTTCACTATGAAGACCATTTTTTTTAAAAGTTAA
>CBDVEP010000076.1:0-14970 GCA_965373035.1 uncultured bacterium | reverse complement strand
GTTTTTATATTTTCCCTTGGTATTTGGCAGTTTAATTAAAATTTTTGGTATTTCATTATAATCACTGCCAACAAAATGCTCTTCATCTTTATTTTTAAGTTCAAGCAGGAACATACATTCATCTTCTGTTTTAAATGTCAACAATATTATAGGCTTTATTTTAATATTTATTTTTTCAGGCATTTCTCCCCATATATAATACATATTTTTATACATTTTAAGAGTTCTATCATATTCAACAAGGGCTTCATCACCAATTTTAAAATTCATTCTTCCTATAAGATTATTTTTTAATATTATTAAAGGCTGAGCAGCTGCACTAAAACATCTGTTTCCAAATTTTAATATCTGGCTGTTTTTACAAGGCTTTTTAGTTAAGGTTAGCTGTTTTATTTGGATATCAGTATCAGGATCAGTAATAATAAAAGCACCTGCAATTGTATTTTTACTAATAATAAAAGGAGCCATATTAATAGTAAACATTTTAAATTTATCCTGTGTATTTGGAAATTCTATCCTATGCTGTTTCATTATCTTTTGATGATGAATATTTTCTATCTCAAAAAAAAGTCCTCCTTGGTTCTTACTTGCTGATTTAACTTTAAAATTAACATAATGATAAGCTTTAATATCTGTTCGAAATATGAGATTCCATATATATCCAAAAGAAGCAGGAAATGATAATATCCCTTTTATCATATTATGCAATGCTAAAAGCTTACCACCCCCTTGAAATTTTGGAAATTCCAGTACATTAATAATTTGACTATATTTTTCTTCTTTAAAATCTTTAAAATCTTCATTATTTACAGGAATTTCAGCAGTGGGCATTCTAAAAGGAATATTTTCTCCTTTTAAAGGTTCTTTACAAAATACTTGCTCATATTTCTCTTTTACCAGACTTTTAAATTTCTCATATTTATCTGCTCGCATAAGAGCTTCTCTCATTTTTATTGTACTTGTGCCGATTAATGCCAGTGTTACTGTTATCTTGCCATCCCAGGTCAATAAAGGAGCAATTCTTTTTCCATCTATTGTTATTGACTCTGATATTCCATAAGGACCCTGCATACAGGAACCTAAAAGCATATTATGCAGCCATACCACACCTATTCTCTCATCAGCAAGAATAACAGGAAAAGCAGCATAAGGAGCAATAATATGGTGATGAGTAACTGCCTGTTCAGCAAGCTCAGGAATACCAAGGTCAGCATAATATTCCTCTTCTTCATTTATTGGTGGATTTACTGAAGAAAAAAGACCTGGTATATTATTTTCAGCAGAATACCATGTCCTGGCTTTTTCTCCATTAATAAAAACTTTTTTTATTATTTCAATATCCTGATATGGTAAAACAAGAAAATTCCACATTTCATGGGAAGAATACCAGAATCCTTTTCTAACTGTAATCTTTTTTTTAGGTCCAATAATATAAATACCACGTAATACACTTTTTATTATATGGTTTAAACCTCTTTCATCTTTAACTGAATAATCAACTCTTGTCATTTTTTTATGCTGCCAAATCTTTTTTATTTCTGAAACATCTTTCCAATTGCCAAAAAGAGTCATAAAAATCACCATTAGTTCCCCTTCATAAGGACTGATAAGATAATAAGGATCATCATTAAAATAATTACCTTGCTTTGGTATAGAATTTATATTATTAATTTTAGTTTCACCACGTATTTTTCCACAAGAATTGTCATAAAATATCATTACACTATTTTTAGCTAATCTTGTCAAATAATTTTGATATTGTTTAGCAAGTTTATAATATTTGTTTTGTTTAAGAATATCAGAAGCCAAAAAAAGAGCCCAGGCTAATTGACCATTATCCAGGGCAGGGATCCTGTTAGACCAATCCCATTCTGGCTTTTTTTTATTAACAGCAGGCTTTAATCCTTTATCACTAACCTTAAACCATGGTAAAAACCCGCCAAATCCTGGATATTCTTTATTAAATTTTTTATAACTTTTAATTTTTTTTGTTAAAATTTCAACTGCTTTTTGGGAAGCAGCAGATGGGTCATCTGGAGAAATAAACAAGCAAGCCTTTGGATCTCCAGCAATTGCTAAACTAAGAATAGTTATATGCAAGGATTCTTTTGAAGGAGCACTCCAGTTCCTTGAAACACCTATAACTATCCCTGTTTTATAATCTATATTAATCCCATCATAAGTCAGCCCACTTTTATCATTATAACCCATTGTATCCTGGTGAAACCCTGCTTCAGCTTTAATGAGTCTATTAATAAACTCCTCTCTTTTTTTATCATCTGATAAAAGCATGTCTTTAGTATATTCTAAAGCAAAATGATATTTTGAGTATGTTTTCTTAGCATATATATTTTTCGCGTTAAAAAAAGTTTTTAATAACATGATAACTATGATAGTTAAAATTCCAAATTTAATTAAAAAATTTTTCATAGACTATTTTCTCCTTACTTTTACTTTACAACCGCAATGAATTGCTGGTTCGAGTTTCTAAGGCTCGAACCTCTTACTTTGCAATAGCAACTGTACCGCTCATTAATTCCCTTTTCCCATTAATATACAATTCTGCCTGATAAATATAAACACCACTTTCTACATAGTGTCCATTAGAATCTTTTGCATCCCACATTGGAATATTTGTAATATTACGGATTTCTCTTCCATTTATGTCTAATATAACGATATTCAACTGTCCTGGAGCTCCTCCAAAATGAATAACATCATTAATGCCATCTCCATTAGGAGTAGCAATGCGCTCTTTTGGACGAAATGCTTCTTTTGTTAAGCCTTCTACAGAAAATAAAGCAAAAGTTGAAAAATGAGTAATATAAGCTGATACAGTATTATTTTGACTGTTAACATCACCACCTATATACCGCCATTCAAATCCATCCCACCACAATATGCCTAATTTTTTCTCATCTATCTCAGTCTCTTTACCCTCTCCGGTCTCTACTTTACCATTATTATTCAGGTCAAAATAAAGTAAAGTTAATTTAGCTAAGGAATTAAGATTAAGTGCTGGCGTTAATTCAAACATGGCAAGCGGCATCTGACCATTAACAATTCCATTACCAGCAATCATATCATCTTCATCATAAATTTGCCTGATAGTAATGGACATATTCCCTGGTAAAACCCCTGAAGGAATGCTTAATTTCATCATACCATCTTCTGGATTTCCATCAATCATTTCAATATCCCCACCTGATGGTCCTATTGTTTTTGTTTTATGTGGAATGACATTTACACTATAAGATTGAGTATTAAATATATGTTTCTGTTCATCCATAGCTTCTATATAATATTCAATTCCTGTTGTAGTAATTATAGAAGGGGGAATTACATCTTTAAGACGATAAAATTTAGTTCCAGGATAATAAACTATATTATGAAATAATGAAGCACTTTTCTTTTTATAACCAAATGTAACAGTTTCAATTTTATCTTCATCTGATAAATCAGCATATATAATAAATTTATCACCAATAATATTAATCTCATCTAAAGGCTGATGATTAACACCCGGAACAATTGCAAAAGTACTAAATGGCAGAAGCTCTAAATATATTGTTGTATTATATGTATCACGAACACCATTGTAAAAATCAGCTCCTGTATATAAATATAATGGAGATTTAGCACACATGTTTGATGATGGAAAACATCCTGAAATCCTATTAGTAGCAATAAACCTTTCATCCATACTATTTAGCCAGTCTATATCGTTTTTATCTTTTATATTCCCCCAAGTATTTTGATTATCAGTAGTAAAAGTAATATTACTATTTGTATTTGTATAAACCTGCCAGAATAATGGAATTCGATTATTAATATCTTTTACCCCAATAAGCCCTCCATGATAATCACCTGGTCTATTATTATTTTCAGTATTTATCTGAATAAGCCAATCATCCGGATAATCATTAGTATAAGCAATTTTTAAATATTGAGGTGCTATATTTAAGGATTCAGCCTGGTTTGTAGATTCTGTTATAACTCCAAAGCTGACAATATTAGTGGGATTATTATTAGTTCTATTATGAATTGTAACAGTAAGCATATCTGCATAAACAGAAAAACAAGCTAAAAATTGTAAAACCAGTACACAAGAATATAATTTTTTAAAATTAATTTTCATAATAATCACCTAATCACTATTGCCGGTTTGAGGTTTACCATAGGCACTTCCGTTGGTCGCATAACCCGAACCTATTACCTTAAAAATAAAATTCTAAAGAATTAATTCCATAAAAATAAGGAGTTAAGACTTTAGTCTTTTACCTAATCACCACCAACTTTAAAAACTTCTCATCTCCCTGATTATTCTTTACATTCCATTTAGACAACATTCCTTGAAAAAAAGCATTATTTCTCAAATTGAACTTCATCTATATAAACCTCACCAATTTTATTTGTAACTCGCCAATCTTCGAATGTAAAGCAAAGTTCTTCTATTGCATTTTTATTAAGTCCAGAAAAAGAATTTAATAAAATACTGAATTTCTGCCAAGTTGTAGTAATCCCAGATTTTCTTACAAAACTAACAGTAGGGGATTTTAATTCTATTTTTATCTCTCCGGGATTCTCACCAGCAGATTTAGCTTTTATATTAAAAGTTAATCTGTTATAATCACTTAAATCACAAGGCATCTTTATCCAGCCATTATTACCACCACCAAAAATGATATAAACCGCTGCCCAACCCGAAGAAACATTATATCTATAGTCTAATCCATTTGAAAAAAAATGAGATGCAATATTATTTATTTCAACAGTTTGACTGCCACCACCACCAGGTGCATCTCCCATTTGCCCGCCTAATGCATTAATTGTATCCTTATCACCATAATGGTCCAATCGCACAACATCAAACCCTCCAGCTACATTTGTAAACTTAATGCAGTCAATATACACAGTTCCATTTGTTGGAGAACCATTAATTAAAGACTGGTCATGTTCAAAAGCAATTGTAAACTCATCCATTTTTGTAAAATTTGTAATATTAGCAAAATTTTTCAAGGGTATTACTACTTTTTGCCAATTTGTTGTAACTCCTCCATCAAGATAATCTGTTATATATATTTTAGCATTACTTCTGCCAGTTGAATTACAATCTATAGTTCTAAGTTCAATTTTAAAATACTCACCACCAGCAGTTCCTTTTACCCAGAAAATAAGACCATTAAAATTACTTGATTCTATATTTTCACTTCCCATTTTACTTGCATACCAGGAAAAACTTTCAGCAGCAGGAACACTATAATCCAATTTTAAACACTTTGCTCCTTCATAAGCACCACCGACATAAGAGACTGTACATGTACCACTACCACCACTAGAAGTAGAATAACCCCAGTTGTTTTTTAAATCTCCATCATTAAAATCATCAAATACACTTCCAAACTCACCAGAAGGAAGCAGCGTTGCAGTAGTACCTAATTTTGTTATAGAACCTGCCTCACATATAGTTAAATGTTGAATTAAGTAAAGAAGTAAAATCGATATTAATAAAGCAATAAAAAAACAATATTTAGACTTCATTATTTTACCTCAAACCCTGTTAATCTCTTTATAACATGAGTCAATGGCATGACATTTCCATAATAGAGATTAAGTACACCATAATACTTTCCGGGTATCAAGCCCTTTTTTATCTTAAAAGGCATATCCACTTTTTTCTTTATGCCTGGAATTACAACAGCAAGAGGACTGCGAGCATCAGTAGTGTAAAGCTCTTCTCCTTTTTGACTAAAAACTGTTAAGTCATAATAAAACCTTAAATGAACATTCCCGTTATTTTTTATGTCTAAAGATAAATTTAAATTTAAATGATTATTATTTATATGATAATTAATAATTTCCGGGGATAAAATCTCTTTTTCTTTAGCACTAACATAAAATGATGAGCCCATCCTGGTAATTATACTTGCCCCTTTTCCCCCTTTAGTTACAGGTGTTTGTTTAAAATATATTTTAGCAGCATATTCATCTATAAAATCTTTAGGTGTGTTAATAATATACTGCACTTTTTTGGTTTCGCCTTTGTTTAATTTAAATGTTTTTTGTTTTATTTTTAACCAATTTTTTATATTATTTCCATAATAAGTTTCAGGTTCAACATTTATAATAACTTTATTACCTGAATCATTTCTAACAGTATATTCACCTACTGCATTACTGCCGGGTGTAACACTTAATTCCACAACAGCAGGGTCTATGGTTAAAGCAAAACCTTTAGCCATAAATAATGGAATTAATATTATACCTATAAAAAGACTCATAAATGCTTTTCTATACATACATTCCCCCATCTTTTTAAATATTCATTAAGAATAATAGGGGGATTCACAAGTTATGAATCACCCCTATATTCTTTTAACATTAACTTACTTATTCAGCTAAAATCTCAACATATAGTTTTTGAGTACTATACACCTGAGCTGGTTTGTCTTCAAAAGTAGAACCTATTGCCAGATAAACTGTTTTATCTGTATCAGGGTTAGGCTCACCATAATCTTTAGTACAGATTTGATAATACTGACTGGTTGATCCATATACTATGTTCCTATAACCGGTTGCATCAACACCTCCTAAAAAGTGAAGAGGATTATCAATATCAAAATTCCAATCCACGTCCCATGTCTCTGTCCATGTTTCTATAGGTCGATTGTTACCAGTAAGAGGACCCTCACCTAAAAGTGAAGGCATCATATTTGTAGATAACAACAATCCACTTGCACTTTCACCCATATGTGTGTAATAATCTTTAAAATATGTCCAGTTTGTTGAATCTACTGAAGCCTGGTTTAATACAAAAGGCACATTATCATCATGACATGACCATATTAAAGCTGGAACATAATCAGGAGCAGTTTGACCAATCATACCATTTGCTTCTGCACCAAGGTCCCAGTAAGGAGTTTCTATATTGTCCTTAAAATTAGAAACACTATAATTTTCATTTGAGTTGGATGTATAAACCTTAATATTATATATATTATTAGCAGGATCAAAATCAATTTTCAGTACTTCAGGAGATGTAGCATATTTGCCATCAGCAAGTGATGAGATACTGCCAAATTCAACCTCACCATTATGTTCGGCTCCAGCAGTGGTTTGCCCTGACATTTCAATATCATCTACAATTAAGGTCATTGGAAAGCCCTGAAGATCAGCTGTAACCTCGACATTTGCTTTTGTCTGAGCAAATACAGGAGCATTCATTAATAACATGGTTAAAAAGAAAATAGTTGTAATACATACAACTAAAGAATTAAACTTTTTCATTTTTACCCTCCGTTTTAAATTAAATTAAAAAATAAATTTTTAGGCAATTTCTTACCTGAATTTAAATTATCACCTCCTATCTATTAAAATCTTAAGGTAATTTCTTACCTGAATTAAATTAATCATCTACCATCTATTAAAACTTTACGAAAAAACTTTCTTTTTAAGAATATATTTAATATACTTTTTTTAAATCAAAAGTCAAGAAAAAAATATTTTTTTACGAAAATTTTTTTTAGTTTAGCTACGCTGAATAGCTGGTTCGAGTTATGAAACTCGAACCAGCATCTATTTTTTTCCTACCGTTGGATTACAAATTTTATATGTCTTGAATTTCCTTTGCTGTCTTTTAATACTGCAGCATATACACCTCTTGATAATAGTTTGCCTGATGAATCTGAGCTGTCCCAGGTAATCTGATGTTTTAAATCAGGACATTTTAATTCTTTTAATTTATTACCCATTATGTTATAAATCTTTATGTTTACATCATCCGGTACATTAAAAAAAGTAATATATTTTTTTTTAATTTTATATGGATTAAATGGATTTGGAACTAATACTATATCAGAGATAGTATATTCATCATTTTCCAGGGACTCTTCTTCCATTAAAGCAACCTGCTCTCCACTCCATGAAAGCTTAAAAGAAGTATCAATGGCTGCAACTTTCCAATAAACTTTAGTTGCTGCTGGTATTTTTGATTGATAAAAACATTGAGTCGCACTTATCCATCCTTGAGGAATATTACCAATATTTGCCTGACCCCTGGGATAATCCACTGCATCTGATGTATAATCATAACAACCGCTATTATTTATTCCAATAGCTATTTTATATCTCATCATTTTAGGAAGGGTATGGTCATCAAATGGAACACTCCATATAAACCGCCAATATCCTCCTATATTTGTTGATACCATATTTCCTGGTATAGCTGGAGGATTATTCCCTGACATTGTGTTTTTATAAATGATGAATCTACAATTTGTTCCATCACTCCCTGTTAAAGCAATATCTAAATCACCATCCATATCATAATCTCCAAAGGCTATGGATGACGCGCTAACACCTTTATCTATACCCATTGGCTCCTCTACATTTATGAATGTCCCTGCATCATTACGGAATATGATGAATCTATTATTTAGTCCATCATGCCCGGTTAAAGCAAGATCTAAATCACCATCCATATCATAATCTCCAAAAGCTATGGATGAGTCATGAACACCTTTATTTGCTCCCATTGGTTCCTGTACTTTTGTGAATGTGCCTGCATCATTGCGAAAAATAATAAATCTTTCATTTGCTCCATCATTCCCAGTCAAAGCAATATCTAAATCACCATCTTGGTCATAATCTCCATAAGCTATGGATGTTTCGTAGGAGTCACTAACACCTTTATCTTGTCCCATTGGCTCTTGCACATTGGTAAATTTACCTGCATCATTACGAAAAATGATAAATCTTTCATTTGGTCCATCATCCCCAGTTAAAGCAATATCCAAATCACCATCTTTATCATAATCTCCATAAGCTATGGATGAGGATCTAACACCTTTATCTTGCCCCATTGGCTCTTGTATATTGGTGAATGTACCATCATCATTGCGGAAAATGATGAATCTTCTGTTAGCCATACCTTCGGTCCCCGTTAAAGCAATGTCTAAATCACCATCTAAATCATAATCTCCAAAAGCTATGGATGAGTGAAAAACACCTTGATTTATACCCATTGGCTCTTGTACATTTATGAATGTGCCTGTATCATTTCGGAAAATGATGAAACGGGAAGTCGATGGATTACCTTGCCCTGCTAAAGCTATATCTAAATCACCATCCATATCATAATCCCCAAAGGCTATAGATGATGCAATAAAACCCTTATTCGTACCAATTGGCTCTTGAACATTAGTAAATATACCCCCATCATTACGGAAAATGATGAACCTCTTATTTGCTCCATCCGACCCTGCTATAGCTATATCTAAATCTCCATCCAGGTCAATATCTCCAAAGGCTATAGCACAATTCATAGCCCCATTATTCGTCCCCATTGGCTCCTGAACATTTGTGAATGTGCCTGCATAAACTAAAACAGGGGACAATAATATAAAAATAAAACAAATTATATTTCTCTTCATTTTTTACCTTCCTTATGGATTTATTTTTTTCTCCTTTTTCTCTCTTTCATTTTCTGCTTTGTTTATCCATTCCTTTATATTCTCATTTTCCGGGTCCATGTTTAATGCTTTTTCCCATTCCTGTATTGCCTCATTATATCCTTCCTTGTAATAACAATCCAGTCCACTATAATAATGATAATCAAATTTTTCTTTTTCTTCTTTATTCAGCCTTGATAATATAATTTCTACTCTCCTGTTTTTTGCCCTTCCTTTTTCTGTTTTATTGTCTGCTATGGGCTGTGTCTCTCCATGTCCTGTAATCTTCATTCGCTTCCTGTTTATCCTTTTTTTTATAAAATATTGATACACAGCCTCTGCCCTTTTTTTTGATAATTGTAAATTAAACTTATCTTCTCCTGTATTATCTGTATGACCGCTTATTATTATGTCTTTATCTTTTTGAGCTTTTAATATTTTAATTACTTTATCTAATACAAGATAAGCTTCTTTTCTTATTCTTGCTTTGTTATATTCAAATAAAACAGCATTCTCATCACTAATTCGTATCATGGTTCCTTGTTTAACTGATTTTATTTCTATATCTTTTCCACTAATATTAAATTTTATTCCCAATCCAAACCTGTGTAAATCCCCTGTTTCCTGTTTATTATATGCATAATCAATTTGATAATTCCTGTATGCTAATCCACCACCTAATCGTATATCAATCCTGTCTTTATTTAATACATAACCATTTCTAATAAATATCATTTCATGATAACCATACTGAAGCCCTGTACTTCCTGTGAAATCATTTTCTATCTCTTTCCCAATGTCTGCACTTAGTATTATTTCATGTGTTTTAGAATATCTCTTTTTAAATAAATAAAAAATATAGCTTCCGCCAATTTTTATTACCGCAGGTAGTTGATACGTCTGTTCAACTTTTTTTATATCAATACCTATATTTTGAATAACCATGGAAACATTCCAGTCTTTATTCTTATATATACCGCCTATATCTGCACCTATTCCTATGGAACTCTGGTCACCTAAATTTTCTATTGGAAGTTTTACATTTATACCTATACCTATTTTTTTTGTTATATCATAACCATATCCTGCTAAAAAAGAGTAGGAATTTAAGTTTAGCTGGTTACCTTTATTATAGCTTTCTTCCTGATAAGAGGTATTATCAATATCACCATAAAATAATCCTGTAAAACCTATTCCAATTCTTTTTATATACTTTATATCAAGCACAGAAAAAAATGAGAAATAATTCATATCCCAGTAATATTTAATATAGGAAAAATATAAATCCACTGTTTTAAATGCTGAAGAAACTGGAGTAAACTCAGGCAAATCCAGAGTAAGAACAGCAGGATTATAATAAAATGATGAAGCATTATTATAGCGGGATATACAGGCATCACCCATAGCTGAGCAAGCCGGAGATGGAGAAATCTTTAAAAATTCATAAGCAGTTTCTGCATTAATAAAAGAAATCGTCAATACAATAAAAAAATAACAATAAAATATTAATTTTACTTTTTTCATTTTTTTATCTTATCACAACTTTAAATATTAAAGTATGACTATTTTTATCAAATGTAATAGATAAAAACTTTCATTATTCCTTTCCTTGTCTTTTAATTGAGGCTGTCCCATAACTGTAGTGAAGGCTTTGTCCCTGGATAAGGGAGGTCGGTAGATTATGCGAAGTTACCATTAAATAAAGCCTTTAATTACATGGTCTATCGACCCTTACACTACAGTTATGGGACAGCCTTAATTGATTTAATTTTTTTTAATTTTCCTTATCTATTACATCCCTATCGATCCTTACACTACAGTTATGGGACAGCCTCAATTGATTTAATTTTTTTTAATTTTCCTTATCTATTACATCCCTACTATTAAAATTTTACGAATAAATTTTCTTTTTAAGAATATATTTAATATAAACATTTTAAATCAAAAGTCAAAAAAAATATAAAAAAATTTTTGACAAATAAATCTAAAAAGTTAAATTAATATTTAAGTTTGCAAGGAGAAAAAATATGCATAATCTGGCTGAAATATTAGAAGAAGAATTTACTGAAGCTGTTGAGGTAAAAGATAAAAAATCATTACATAGATATATTACTTTATTAGTAGATAATGTTGCTGAAAAACAAGCAGTTGATACTCAATTAATAGAGATAAATCATAGAATAGAGATGCTAATAAAAGAAATGAAAATTGGCTTTGAAAATGTAGATAAAAGATTTACTGATTTAATTCATTATATGGATAAACGTTTTGAAGGTATGGATAAACGTTTCGAAGATATGAATAAAAAGGTTAATATATTAATCTGGGTTATTTCCTTATGGATGGGACTTTTTTCTGGAATATCTCTTGTATTAAAATTTATCAAATAGATAATTGAGGCTGTCCCATAACCCTATATTATGCAAAAACTGTAGTGTAAGGGTCGACAGACCCTGTAATTAAAGGCTTTATTTAATGGTTACGGGGGCTATCGCCCTCCCTTATCCAGGGACAAAGCCTTCACTACAGTTATGGGACAGCCTCAATTGGTAAAATTCATTTTTATCGTTGTATTACAAATTTTATATGTTTTGAATTTCCGTAATAATTCAGATTTCTAAAAAAGAACAATATAATATAAATTATGATGCAATTTATTGTTCATGATGAAGGAATTAATTCTTTAGAATTTTATAAAAGACTTATAAAAGACTAAAGTCTTAACTCCTACACTACAATTTTAGAAAATCTAAAATATTACTAAGTTTCTTCCAGTTAGTCTAATTCTATTTAGTCTAATCTATATTATACTATTAAAAATATTTTGTCAAGCATATTATAAAAATCGGTAATTTTAATTATCGTTAGGCGGTAAGAATAATTGTCGTTCATCAACTAGCTTTTTTAACAACTTTAGGCTGTTTAAACCATTTGTTATACAATTCTAAACCATGTTTATTTCGTTCTTTAAAACTTTTATTTTTATACTTTTCATAAATTTTATGTCTGATTTCATGTAGCTCCCACATCATATGATCATCATTTTTATTATAATCATTCTTATATGTTCCCATATTTATTACCTCCATAAAGTAATAATGATCCTATTTCTATTGCAGGATAATTAAATTTTTTATTTATTTCATGAATTTTTTTTATAGGATTAACACTTACAATATGTCGAAAATTCCATGAAGCTAAAAATGGTATTGAATTTATAGTAGCTATAGCCACATGGGAAGCATCTTCAATTTCTTTTAGTGGGATTGCTCCCTGTTAAATATATTTTTTTGCTAAACTTATAGTTTTATTATTTTCTTCTAAAACGACACACTTATAATCTTTTATTAATTCAATGATATTATTTTTTTTTATAACATTTAATGTTTCTTCAACCTCTAACATTGTAATAGTTGAAATATAGAGCAGATATTTTTTAGCTTCATTTTCAAACCATTTTTGGGTTATTAATTGTCGAATAGGTTTTGAAAAATCATAATATGCACTTGGTATTGATGTATCTAAATATAATTTTGGTTTCATAATATTAATAATATAATAAATAGTATAAAATTGTCAAAATTATTTTTTTAATCGTAAATCAAACAAACTACTCTAAAGCTATCCTGAAGTTTATTTTATTACAACTTTAAATACTAAAGTATAACCATCTTCATCTACTGTAACAGAGCTTTTTTTCCATCTTACCCATTTTACCTTTTCTTTATCCATTGGATCACCTTGTGTATATGCTGTGGAATCATAATTTTGATCTGGATTTAAATTTGTGGAATATTCAAAACTCCAGCCAATTCCTGTTCCACCACCCTCTGTATTGAATGTAAGATTAGGCATGATTTGATCATAAATTACAATATCATCACCTGGATAGATTCCAATATTAGAATAGCCAATTTTATATGTAATGGTTGAACCAGGAACAGCAGCAGAATCTATTTGATTTAGACTAATATTTGAAATAGATTTTGCAATTGAAATCGTTGTTGTCAAAAAAACTGTTGCATTGGTTACTTTTGCATACCAGCTTTCATTAGTGTACTGAAATTTGTTATCCAGAGCTGTTACAGTATAATACCATGTGCCATTTCCACAGATATCATTATAATTTGTTATATTTACATTATAAATATTAGTTATAACATCACTTCGCTGAAAATTAGTAAATCCTGGTATCTCTGAACAATAAAGGCTGTACCTTATGAAATCACTATTAATTGATTTATTCCATACTAATTTTACTGTTGCTTCACTTACTGTGGATAAAAGGTTATCTATCCTATCAGGCGAATCAGTATCTTCTCCGGGGGTAATGTCAAATGAACCAAATAAACGATAAGGTGTAAAATTACTGTATCCTGTCATTCCATATATATTACTCTGAATAGAAGATGCTATAGTACTGCCCCACCAGTTATTAGTTATTTGAACAGGAGTTCCTGATGTATTGGAAAAAGAATAAAGATTATTTGGATAAAGATTATTTTTTGAAAAATTTTTGAAATCTCCATTTTTATAAACTATGCCGTAATTATTATTAGTAATATTATTTAAATAAATAGATAAAAAAGAGTTATCATAAAAAACACCAACAGGATTGGAATGTATATCATTATATTTTATCAAGGCATCAGTTGAGCTTATACATGATATACCAGCATATTCATTCTGAAATATATCATTATCCCGTATATCCTGTATAATTGTATTACTAAGCATAACTCCATAATCCTGATTAAAACCATATATCTGATTAGAATATATTTGATTAGTAAAAGCTGTAATGCCATTAACAATTATACCATATTGATCATTGGAATAGATTAAATTATTATAAACCATATTACTGCTTGCTGAACCTAAAAAACTTATTCCTCCTATTTCATTATGGTGTAAATAATTTGACTGAACAATATTATTATCACCACTTGAAATACAAATACCATAATCTTGATTTAGTCCATATATATTATTAGTCATAATTTTATTATTATCAGAAGTATCTGAATTAATCCATATTCCATAATTATTATTTGATAAAATATTATTTCTTATTATTTTATTTCCTACTGCACTTCCATCCATATATATCCCATTCTGTTCATTATGATGCAATATATTTGATTGAATAGTATTATAATCTCCATTATTAATATTAACACCATAATTTTGATTTAATCCATATATCTCATTACTAATAATTGTATTAAAAGATGATGCTATATAAATACCACCTAAATTATTAGAGTAAATTGTATTATATTTAAATTTGCAGCTATTATAAGAAGAAGCATCAATACGAATACCATACAAATTTTTAGCAATTGTATTTCTATAAAAATATGAAGTATGATCATCCCAGTTATTAATTAGAATTCCATCCTGTCCATTTCCAATAATGGTATTATTACTGTAGGTTGTGTATCGGGAATAACTGAAATATATTCCTTGCCAATTATTACTATTAATTGTATTATTAAGAAACTTATGATAACGTCCTGTT
>CBDVEP010000075.1:0-15037 GCA_965373035.1 uncultured bacterium | reverse complement strand
ATCATTTAAAGCTAATTTTAAATTTTTCGGATCATCCAAAGAAACATAATTATGAGTTTTTTTAAAAAGATTTTGAAGTAATGTAGATTTTCCTGTTTGTCTGGCGCCAGTGAGGATCAAAACTCTGAATTGCTTTGTTGCTGATAATAATATATTTTCGATTTTTCTATGATAATATTTCATATATAAATATATACAATACATATTTGATTTGTCAAGTTATTTTTGTATTATATTGCCATGCCTCCTTTTAAGACCTTTGCAAAAATGTTAACAGGTTCAAATTTGACAAAATTACTTCGCTGGTTCGTGTGAATTGGGGGACGGTGCGTCACTTTGTAACTTTATCATTTTTTTTGAATTTTATATAAATGTTTGTTAAAATAATAAAGTTACAAAGTGACGCACTGTCCCCTTACGTTTTTTGGGGTTTCTTTTTAGCTGCTGGATAAAGGATATTGTTTAAAATTAAACGGTATCCGGCAGAATTTTTATATAAAGATAGATCTGTAGGGGGATCTCCAACAAGATGTTTATAATCTTCAGGGTCATGTCCTGCCAGAAAAGTAAATGTCCCTTTATTAAATTCTCCATGAATATATTTAACCCTTATGGTACCCGTGGTTTCAGCTAATATCGTAACACTTTCTTTGATGATTTTTTTATTAAAAGCAGTTGTTTGTCCTAAAAACCCTTTTATTACATTTTTATGATTCTGAAGAAGCATGGCAGGAACAGGATCAATTTTAGCAGAAAATTCAAATAATGTAAATGTATCCGGATTATAATATAAACCTTCTTTCATAATATTAATATCAATATTTGAGAATTCATATATGTATGGGTCAAAGATTAGTTTAAAATCTGTAAAAGCAAAAGTTTTGTTAAAATTTAATTTTTCCTGGGCATTTGGAGTTATACCTGTTCCATCTATTGCTTTATGGACAATATCAAGACCATCAGAAGCAAGTGCAATATCCAGTGTATCTGTTGCTGAGCACATGGCAAATAAAAAGCCTCCTTTTGATACATAATCCTGTATTGTTTGTGCTACAGCTCTTTTAGCTTTGGAAACAGATGTAAAACCCAGTGCCCGTGCCATCCTTCGGAATCTGGCTACTTTTTTTTTATACCAGTCAGTATTACGGAAGGCTGCATAGAATTTACCATATTGACCTGTGAAATCTTCATGGTGGAGATGCAGCCAATCATAATTTTCCAGTTCCCCCAGTAATACTTCTTTATCCCACAATTGGGTATAAGGCACCTGTGCATACTCAAGTGCAAGTCTAACAGCATCATCCCATGGATCAACAAAAGACGGGGCATAGACAGCTATTTTAGGTGCTTTATTTAAAAAGATTCTTTTCATATTGTTTTCTTCAATTTCTTTATAAATAAAAGCAATTTCTATTTCATTAATAATTATAAAGGATATTCCCATAAGATTTGCTTTATCTATAATGCTGCTGGAGTTATCCAATAAAAACGAGCCATCTTTATAATTAAGCAGCCATTCACTTTTAAGCCCTTTAGATAGTGTCCAGTAAACAAGGCCATAAGCACGCAGGTGATCGGTTTGTGTTTTATCCATTGGTATAAGAATTTTATCAGCATAAAGATTAAACTGCAGTAATAAAACACAAATAAAATATATAATTTTTTTCATAATATTTATAATATCAGAACAGTTTAAGTATTTTTTTCATTTCAGCAGTAGCAACACAGATAACTGTATCAGCAGCACCATAGTAAACAAATAGTTGTTCATCTTTAACCACACATCCACATGTGAAAACTACATTGGATACATCTCCTTGTTTTTCAAATATTTCTTTTGGTTCTAAAATTGGTTCTGGATGCCGGTAAATAACTTTACGCGGGTCATCAAGGTCAAGGATTGCAAGTCCTAATCTATAAGTCATTTTATTATCTACAGCATGATATATAATAAGCCATCCTTTTTCTGTTTTAATGGGAGTTGCACCTCCGCCAATTTTATAATATTCCCAGCCATACCCTTCAGGATACATGACAATAGAATTATCATGCCAGTGTTTTAAATCATCAGAGAACCCTACCCAGATATGCTGTGGTATTCTATGGAGTAGAACATATTTGCCATTTATTTTTTCAGGAAATAATGCAGCATCTTTATTGTCTGTATTAGGAAAGGGATAAATTTTTTTACTCCAGTTCCATTTTTTGTTTAAGAAATCCTCAACAGAAATAGATGTAATGCCGATTTGAACCCATTTTTGTGCTTTATACATTCCAGGAACATAACCATAAGCTGAATAAGTCATGTATAATTTATCCTCAATTTGTGTAATTCTTGGATCTTCCACACCAAAACAATCAATATCTGTATCAGGGGAGGTAGTAAAAATGGGATTATCCAATCTTTCACTAATATGAAATCCATCTGTTGTGGATGCATATCCAAACCTGGAAATACCACCCTGACATCCCCTTGCTCTATATATTAAATGAATTTTTTTATTTAAATAAATAGCAGCAGTATTAAACACAATAGTTGCTTCCCATGGGTTTTGTAAGATTGGTTTTAATATTGGATTATCAGAATATCGGTTTAATTTAAAATTCATTTTCACCTCCTGATTTTATAGGTTTTCATATAATTTTATAAATTTTTTAGCAATTTGTTTTGATGAGTTCTCTAAAGTGTACTTTTTTGCATTTTCAATAACTGATTTATATTTTTCTGATTCTTCAAAGATTTCTTTTATTCCTGATAAAAGTTCTTCTGGATTATCATATTTGAATATTTCATTATCAAACATTTCAGTATATTTGGAGTTATTTCCTAAAATCGGGCATCCAGCACCTATGCATTGTAAAATTGTACTTGCTACAACTATATAGGGCCAGGGTTCTCTATAATATAATAAGCAGTCAGAAGCATGTAAATAATTATATAATCTATTAATAGAAGGAGCTTCTTCTTTAATTGTAATTGGTGTTTTCATGGTTTTTTTTAATTCATTTAATTCATTAATTACAATTCTGTCTTTTGCTAAAGCAAGAATCATTGCAGGCTTATCTTTACTTATGGTATCTATGTTTTTTAATAAATGAAAAACTCTATTGGTGTTTGGGCCAAAGGTAAGGATTATTTTTTTATCTAATGGCAGGTCTAATTTTGTTCTTGCTTCCTCTTTATCACCTGGTAACCATGGCATACAGGGAAAAGGGATAATATGTATTATATCTTTTGGATATACTTTAATGAGAATATCTTTATAGCGTTTATCAAAACAAACAATTGCATCCCAGTCAAACTGATAAAAAGCAGGGTCATTTGACAGTTGACGGTCATGATAAACAGATATTGTTTTTGCTTTCTTTTTTATATGTGTATTAAATATTTTTGCCAGGAGATTTTTGGGAAACATGCCAATATCTTCAGCAATGAATAGCTCATAATCACTGGTAATAAAAGGTATAACATCTAATTTTAATGGATTATAATCAAAGTGTGTAAAACATTGTGTAACATATTCTTCATTCTCCCCGGTTATTTGTGAGCCGTGAAAAGCATAATGATAAAATGTAAATATTTTGAGTTTATGACCTGTTTTGATAAATTCTCTGCCAATACTTTCAGAATGCAGGGACCCCCCTGAATCTGTATTCCACCCTCCCATTATAGAGATATTCATTTTTTTCCTCTTAATTATTTTATTTCTTTTTTAAAAGTTTTTCAAACACATCTATAAATTGTTTGGCAATATTTTCAGATGAGTATTTTTTTATAAATTCTTTTGTTTTAGACTGTAGTTTTTTTCTTTTTTTTTCGTTTTCAAGAATATCTTTTATTTTTCTATGTAGATCTACAGTATCAGTATAATGAATCATTTCATCAGTAAAGATGTGAAAAAAATCAGAATGTTTTGGAACAAATATTGGTGTTCCTGTTCCAAGTGCCTGGTAAACTGTTGTTGATACAACAGCATGCTCCCTGGTTTGAAATTTATGAAATATAGCAGCATCAGATGCAAAAAGATAATCATCAAATTTTTCTGTTGTTATAATATTCTCCCTGCGTACAATCATCCAGTCTAAGGGATCAAACTCTTCAAGCATTTCAAAGTCATTTGGTATAACCTGTAATAATACTGTATTATGCCTTAAACTTTTTGGTAAAGTAAGATAATAAGGCTGATAATCACGGTGAGCAAATGAGCATACAATATTTTTATCTAATGGAAGGTCTAATTTTTTTCTTGTTTTTATTTTATCTCCTTTTCTGCTTTTATAACATGGAAAAGGTATAAATTCAGCATCAGGGTATGCTTTTTTAAGAAATTCCTGGCGCCGGTCAAAATAAATAATTTTGTCCCAGTTGATTTTATAAAATGTGGAGTGTTCAAAAGGACGATTTTCATGAACAACATGAATAATTTTTGCTTTATGTTTAATAACAGGAATTATATTTGCAAGTTTTTCTATTGGAAGCATACCAATATCTTCTACCAGAAGGATTTCATAATCCTTATCAATAAATGGCCTCGGGTCAAAAAAATTTGTACCTTTTCTAGTGCCAAAACATCGTATAACAAAAGGTTCATCTTCTGCTGTAGTACCCTCACCATGAAAGTCACTTTTTAAAAAAGTAAAAACAGTAAGCTCATGGCCCATTTCCTTAAATGCTTTTCCAAGAGGTTCTGAATGCATTGCTACACCGCTGTCAGTGTTCCATGCCGCCATTATAGCAATTTTCATTTTCCCCTCCTTATGTGGTTTATTGGTTTGTTAGTAATAAAATATAAAGGAATATATCTAAATAATAATTTATTGTCAAGGTAAAATCTATTTTTCTATTGACATTACTTAATCGTTTTCTATATTCTAATGAGTTATTTTATGGAGGAACATTATGGATAAATTTGAAAAATATAAAAACAATATTGTAAATGAAATAAAAACAGTTTTTAAAGATAATCTTATTTCACTTTTATTATATGGCAGTTATGTGAGGGGAGGATATATTTATAAAAAATCAGATATTAATTTATTGATTGTCAGGGGAAAAAGAAATAATGAAGAATTAATAAATTTAAATAATGTATTTAAAAAATATAATAAAAAGTTAAATTTAGCTCTTCCATTAGTATTAACTCTGGATGAGATAAAAACATCAACAGATGTTTATCCAATGGAATATATTGATATAAAAGATTTTCATACGGTTCTTTTTGGAGAGGATGTTTTTAAAGATATTGAAATAGAGTTGAAAAATTTAAGATTGGAATTGGAAAATCAGGTAAAAAGCAAGTTAATTCATTTAAGAGAATCTTTTGTTAATTTTTATAATAGAAAGAATGTTTTAAAAATTATTTTATTAAATACATTATCATCAATTATTGTAATTTTAAAAAATATTTTAAGATTAAATAATAAAGAAACAACAAATGATATTAAACAATTATTAATTTTCACTTTAGAATTAACAGGTTCTAAAGTACATTCTATAGAAAAGCTGGTAGAATATAAAAAAGGCCAGGTAAAATATTCAAAAAGACAATTATTATCATTATACCAGGGCATTATTCAGGAATTTGAACACATGTCAGATTATGTTGATAAATTTAAAGTATAAGAGTATGAATAATATGAAAAAAAAATTAATAAATATTTTTCTTTTTATAATATTATTAATTAATGTTTGTTATGCTGAAGATTTCCTGAATTATAAGCCTAAAGGGTTTGTTAATGATTTTGCTGGTATTTTAACCAGTGAAAATTATAACAGATTAGAATCTTTATTACGTTCTGTAGAAAGGCAATCAGGAATTGAAATAGCTGTTGTAATGCTGCCTAGTATTGGTGATTATTCTATAGAAGAAGCTGCAGTTGAGTTATTCGAAAAGTGGGGTATTGGTAAAAAGGGAAAAGACAATGGACTTTTATTTATATTGGCAGTTAATGAAAGAAAAGTAAGAATAGAGGTGGGATATGGCCTTGAAGAAGCCATAACAGATGGATTAGCAGGCAGAATTCGTGATAATTATGCATTGCCTTATTTTCGAAAAAATGATTTTAATCAGGGGACTTATGCTACAGTACTGGCACTTATTCAGGCTTTAAATAAATATTATCAATTAAATTTGAATTTTAATGAAAAAGAAACAGTATTGCTAAAGAAGAGAAGTAGTAAAAGATCACTTTTTGGCATAATATTTAAAATTTTATTTTTCCTAATTTTTATATTCGGTGGCTTTGGCAGATTTTTTCCTTTTCTGTTTTTTCCTTTCCTTTTTGGAGGAAACAGCTCTTCAGGGGGTGGTTTTGGCTCCGGAGGAGGAAGTTTTGGAGGTGGGTTTGGCGGCTTTGGTGGTGGAATGTCAGGAGGCGGAGGCGCATCCGGGAGCTTTTAATTATTTTCTTGACATATTATTAAATTGTATTAGTTATATTAAAATATTTATTTTAGCAGTATCTTCATGTCTTTATGGCATTACGATATAGATTTGATTATATTAGGAGAGGATATATGGATTTAAAGAAAATTAAGGAATTAGAAAAGAGAGTAAAAGATTTAAAAAAGAAAGTAAAGGATAGTTCAGTTAAATATAAGACATCAAAAGAAAAGGAAAAAGATTTAGAGTTAAGACTATTGCGGAAAAAATTAAAAAGAGCCCAGAGACGACTTCAATTATTAAAAAAGATATATGAAAAAAAGACAAAAGTATCAAAGAAAAAAGAGGAAAAAGTTGAACCTAAAGCTGTAGATAAGGAAGAAGTTTCAAAAGAAAAAGTTGAAAAAAAAGAGCCTGAAGCAGAAAAAGAAAAACCTTTAGACAAGGAAAAAAAGGAAGCTCGTAAAGAAGAAACTTCTGAAAAGGATGACAAAAGGGATAATAAGAAAGATGAAAAAGTAAAACCAGAAGATAAAAAAGAGCCATCCAAAGAAGAAAAGAAAGAAGAAAAAATTTCTGATAAAAAAGAAGATGATAACAAAAAGACTTCTGAAAAAACAGATAAGGAAAAACCATCAGAAGAAAAGAAAAAAGAAACTGCTTAAAAATATGTATGGGAAGGTTTAAAACCCTCCCATACATATTTTTTCACATCTTTTGACACATTACGATATATAATAATATGTTAGCTAAATATAACTATCAAAAAACTAATTATGGGAAAAAAAGAAAAATTAAATTTATTTTGGCTTGCCAGAAAAGGGTTATTTCGTTTTAAATTCTGGTTTATTTTAAAATTATTTATTATTAGTTTATGGATATTTTTTATTTTTAATGTTTATATGGGATTTCAACTGGGAATACCAGTTTTAAAAAGTAAACTTTCTATCTGGATATTCAGTTATCTTTTTTTATTTATTAATTTTCTTTCTATTCTTTTAATTGTTATAATAACTATTTTTACTTTAAGATTAAGAAAAAATGAATTAGGATTATATCGCTGTAGTGGAGCATCCAGAGGTGAAATTATATCTTTAGTTTTAAATGAAAGTATAATATTAAGCATAATAGTTATGATTTGTGTATTAATACTTGAATTTATTTTTGTATTTTATTTTCGGTTTTTAATAGCTGGATTTATTAGTACAAATCTGGATTTTTCTTTTGCCTGTAATATTATAAAAGGCTTTGTTTTTAGTTTTTTCTTTGTTTTTATTGTATTATTTTTGTGTTACATCCCTTTTGGCATTTATTATGCGTTCAGGGACCCATATAACATAGTAAAATATTAAATGAGGGAAGCATTTGTTTTTTAAATTAATTGATATAAAAAAAATATTTTATGATGGTAATATAAAAATTGCAGCGTTAGATGGAGTAAATCTTGATATAAATGATGGTGATTTTATATCATTTGTCGGGCCATCAGGTGCAGGGAAATCTACTTTATTATTATTGCTGGCTGGACTACTAAAACCAAGTTCAGGTGATATTTATTTTGCTTCTAAAAAATTAACAAAGCTTCCTGATAAAGAATGGTCTGAAATCAGAAAAAAACATATTGGGTTTATTTTTCAAAAAAAGATTGTTATTTCTCATTTAAAAGTATATGAAAATTTACTGGCTCCTTTATCATTTTCAGATAGGTCATTAAATGGAGAACCTTATAAAGAAAGAGTAGAAGAATTATTAGAGTCCTTTGAATTATCAGAATTTAGAAATAGATATCCAAAGGAGTTAAGTGGTGGAGAGCTTCAGCGTTTAATTGTTGCTAGAGCCATGGTTACTAAACCAGATATTTTACTTGCAGATGAACCAACTGGGGACCTTGATTTTAATTCCAGTAAGAAGCTATTAGATGTTTTCAAGGATTTGAATAAAAAAGGTCTAACAATAATTATGGTGACTCACAGTAGGGAATTAGCAAAAGTTGCTAAAAATATTTATTTAATTAAAAATGGTGCAATTGAAAAGATATTAAAATGAGAATATTACTCATCTCAGATAAAGTCAGTCCTTTTCTGTATAATGTAAAAATAAAAACAAATCCAAGAATAAAAAATATTGATTTAATACTTGCATCAGGTGACTTGCCTTTTAATTATTATGATTTTCTTGTAAGTAATTTAAATGTCCCTCTTTATTATGTATTAGGGAATCATGTAAGAGATGTTGATGAAGAATATGTAAAGAATCCAAAAAAATTTAAATTTTTAGGTGGATTTTTTAATATTGATGAAAGGACAGTTAATTATAAAGGTTTGTTGATAGCAGGATTAGAAGGCTCATATAATTATAATAATAGAAAACATCAATATACTGAGGGTGAGATGAAGTTTAAAATTATGAAATTAATATTTAAATTATTTTATAATAAAATTCGATATGGACGCTACCTGGATATATTATTAGTCCATGCTCCTCCTTATGGTATTGTTAAAGTTTCAAAGAATGATTTAGCCCATAGAGGTTTTAAAGTATTTAATAAATTTATAGAAAAATATAAACCTAAATATGTTATTCATGGTCATATGCATATATATGGGAATAGAAATTTAAAACAAGAAAAAAAATACAGGGAAACTGAAATTATAAACGCCTTTGGATACAGGATCCTGGAGATATAAAATGGAGTTAAGTTTTTTATGGATGAGTTAATTAAAAAGAAAGTCAGTAAAGATTTTGATCTTGCACGGGTTAAAGTATTTTTCAGTGATATGTTTTCTTTTTTTAAAAAAGAAGGGAATGAACTGTTATCTTTTGAAGTTGTTAAAAAAGCTGTTAAGCCAATGAATCAGGTTTATCAGGGTGTAAAAGCTATTCCTATTGAAAATATCAAGGGAAGTGAAGGTAGGTATAAGGATTTTGATAAACAATTTTTACCCAGGCAGTCTAATACACGCGGCAGATGGGAAAATATTGGAACAGCCCATTATAAAGATATTGAACTGCCGGCTATTCAAGTTTACAAAATTGGAGATGTTTATTTTGTCAGAGATGGTAATCACAGGGTATCTGTTGCTAAAGAGAAAGGAAAAAAGTTTATTGATGCTGATATTATTGAACTGAAATCAAAAGTTTTTCTTGGAAAAGACATTGATTATGAGCATTTGATTTTAAAAGAAGAATATATAAGATTTATTGAGCAGACTGATATTGATAAAATAGTGTCTGATGAAAAATTTGAAGTAAGCAAACTTGGGAGGCATGATATCTTATTGAAGCAGATAAAGGCACATCAGAAATTATTATCTAGTTTAGCAGGGAATAATGTTTTATGGAAGAAGGCTGTTCTTTCATGGTATAATACAATATATTTTCCTGTTATTCAATTGATCCAGAAACATAAGATAATGGAACATTTTAAAAATTTAACAGTAACTGATTTATATATCTGGATTATTGGACATTGGAATTATTTAAGAGCTCGTTATGATACAAGTATTATATCAGAACAAGCAGCTATTGATTTAAAAGAGAAATATAGTGAAAAAATATTTTATAGATGTTTTAAATGGATAAAAAATTTATTTCAGGGAAATATTAAAAAAAAGCATAAAACATGAAAATTATAATCATATTAATATTCTATATTTGCACCTGTATTTATGGCAGTACAAATTTAAAAGTTAAAGAACCTGTTGCTCCCAAAATTAATATTCCTGGTGATACGACTGAAAAAAAGTATAATAATAAAGAAGAAGAAAAAATTAAGAAAAAAAATGATTTATTTGTTTTTTATGTAACTTTTATTTTTCAGGATAATACAATTTTAAAAGGCATGACATCCTTTCCAAAAGATTCTATTATGGTTAAGCATAAAAAGAAGAGTTTTATGTTTGAAAAAGTAATAAAATGGGAAGACGTTAAAAGTTTGAAAATAATGGAGTGGAAACCCCGTTTAATATCAAAAAATACCAATACAAAATATTTACAGTATTATTTTTATCCTGCTAAATATAAGTTTTTAATGAAGAATGGTAAAAGTTATTATTATCATAAAAGTATTTCATATTTAAACAGTCTTGTTTTAACCAATGATGATGGAAGTACTCATGTTTATTCATTTTTTGTGGATTATTGGAAAAAAACAGGGAAAAAAAGTGGATATTGGAAAAATGCCCAGTCAGCATATTTTTATTATCCATTTAAAAATCCCAATAAAAAAATTTTTAAGATTATAAATTTTAAATAAAAAAATAATTGAGGGATTATGAGAATTACACAATCTGAAATTCAAAAAATTCCATTTGATTTTAAAAATGCAGAAAAAATAAAATTGCCTGAAGATCTTATAGATTTTATTAATAAAATTAAAAATAAAAAAGGCAATTTAATTATGGTTCTGCATAAAGTTCAACAGAAGTATGGATATATTCCCCGGGAAGTGGCAAAAAAATTGTCACAACTTTTAAGTATCCCCCTGGCAAAAATTTATGGTGTTGCTACTTTTTACCATTTTTTTAAGCTTGAAAAAACAGGAAAATATATTATTCAGGTATGTATGGGAACCGCCTGTTATTTAAAAGGTGCTCAGGATATACTGGATGAGTTTGGAATGGTTTTGGGAATAGACCCGGGAGAAACAACTAAAAATGAATTATTTAGCTTAGAATCTGTAAGGTGCCTGGGATGCTGCAGTATTGCGCCTGTTGTTAAAATTGGAAGTAAAATGTATAACAATGTAACTAAAGATAACATACCTGAAATTATTTCTAATTATATAAATAAACAGTAATCGATTAGTTATCACCTCTTAAAATTTAGAATGTAGTGTAAGGGTCGATAGACCCTGTTTTATTCGCTGGTTCGGGTTTTACCATAGGCACTTCCGTTGGTCGCATAACCCGAACCATAAATAGAGGTTCGAGTTATGAAACTCGAACCAACAATGTACCTGAAATTATTTCTTATTATATAAATAAACAAGGATAAAATTATGAATGAGAAAGATAATGACGTTATAATAAAAGTAGGACTAGGAAGCTGTGGTATTGCTGCTGGTGCTGATGAGATTTATAAAATATTTGTTAAAGAATTTAGCCGCAGAAAATTAAAAGGAATTATAAAAAAAACAGGCTGTATTGGGAATTGTTATGCTGAACCATTAGTAGAAGTTATTATTAAGAATATGCCGCCTGTTATGTACGGCAATGTTAATAAAAAATTTGTTTATAAAATTATAGATGAGCATATATTAAAACATAAAATACTGGATGACCATATTTTTAATTTTGTTTTTCCGGATGTATTGGAAGAAAAGGCAGAGATCATTGATAGATTATTATATAAAGAAAAAGCCAAACAATTTCGTATAGTCCTTCGAAACTGCGGAATTATTGACCCTGAAAATATTAATGATTACATAGAACGAAAGGGATATAAAGCACTGGAAAAAGTAGTGAAAAATTTTTCTTCTGATGATGTTATAAAAGAACTAAAAATAAGCAGTCTGCGGGGACGCGGTGGTGCTGGTTTTCCAACATGGATGAAATGGAATTTTACAAAAAATCAGCAATCAGATGAGAAATTTATTATCTGCAATGCTGATGAAGGTGATCCCGGTGCATATATGGATAGAAGTGTTCTTGAAGGTGACCCTCATTCTATTATTGAAGGAATGTCTATTGCAGGATATACTACAGGTGCTAAACAGGGTTATATTTATGTAAGAGCTGAATATGAATTAGCCATAAAAAGATTAGAGAAAGCTATTAAATCAGCTAAAAAACAAGGTTTTTTAGGAAAAAATATCCTTAATAAAAATTTTAATTTTAATATAGAAATAAGATTAGGTGCTGGTGCTTTTGTCTGTGGTGAAGAAACAGCACTTATTGCTTCTATTGAAGGTAATAGAGGAATGCCTAGTCCACGTCCACCTTATCCCTCTGTTAAAGGATTGTGGGGGAAGCCTACTGTTATTAATAATGTAGAGACATTAGCTAATATACCGGTAATATTTCTTAAAGGGGGAGAATGGTTTTCTAAAATCGGAACAGAAACTTCTAAAGGAACAAAGGTATTTGCTTTAACCGGTAAAATAAACTATTCAGGTCTTATTGAAGTTCCTATGGGTACTAGTTTGCGTGAAATAGTTTTTAATATTGGTGGGGGAATACCTGGAGGAAAGAAATTAAAAGCTGTTCAAACAGGAGGGCCTTCCGGCGGAATGATCCCTGAAAAGTATCTTGATACGCCAGTGGATTATGATAATTTACAGAAATTAGGGTCAATTATTGGTTCCGGCGGTATGATTGTAATGGATGAAACAGACTGCATAATTGATGTTGCAAAATTTTATCTTGGCTTTAGTATAGATGAATCCTGTGGAAAATGTGCTCCCTGCAGAATAGGCGGGTATCAAATGTATGACCTTTTAAGTAAAATATCAAAAGGCAATGCTTTAGAAACGGACATAGACAAAATAAAAAAAATTGGAATAGCAATGCAAAAAGCTTCTTTATGCGGTCTTGGACAGACAACACCTAATCCTGTTTTGTCTTCTTTAAAATATTTTTATACAGAATATATGGAGCATATTAAAAATAAAAAATGTCCTGCTAAAAAATGTAAAGACCTGGTTGTATATACTATTTTGCCCAAGCAGTGTATTGGATGTGGTATTTGCGCACTTAATTGTCCTGTAAATGCTATTACAGGTGAAAAAAGGCTTCCTCACAAAATTGATCAGAATGCATGTACTAAATGTGGAAAATGTTATGATGTCTGTAATTTTAATGCTGTGGAGTATAACTAATGAAAAGAAATATTGAAGTAAAAATAAATCAGATACCATTACAGGTCCCCGAAGGAACAACCATACTGGATGCAGCCAAGCAGGTTCAGGTTAATATACCGACCTTATGTAAACATCAGGATCTGGAAGCATCTGCTAGCTGTGGTATTTGTATTGTAAAAGTAAAAGGAATGAATAAAATGTTACGAGCATGCTGTACTCCTGTTGAAGAAGGAATGGATATTATTACACATGACCCAGAGATTATAGACATCAGACGAACAGTTTTAGAATTAATCCTTTCCAATCATCCTAATGATTGTCTTAAATGCGGGAGGAATAATAATTGTGAGCTGCAAAAATTAGCAGGTGATTTTGGAATCAGGGATTTCCCTTTTCACCAGCATTTAAGAGATATCCTTAAGGATATGTCAACAGGAACAATAGTTATTGACCCGCAAAAATGTATATTATGCGGTAGATGCGTGGACGTATGCCAGAATATTCAAAATGTATGGGCACTTGAATTTTTAGGAAGAGGCTTTGATATGCGTATAGCATCAGGAGGTAATATCAATCTTTCTGAGGGCCCCTGTATAAAGTGTGGACAATGTTCAGCTCACTGTCCTACTGGTGCCATTTTTGAGTATGATGATACCATGCCTGTATGGCAGGCTTTAATGGAGCCTGATAAATACTGTGTTGTTCAGATTGCTCCGGCTGTACGTGTAGCAGTGGGAGAAGGCTTTGATATGCCATCAGGTGAAATTTTAACTAAAAAAATATATGCTGCATTAAGAAGACTTGGGTTTGATGCTGTATTTGATACAAGTTTTGGTGCTGATTTAACAGTTATGGAAGAAGCCTCTGAGTTTGTAGAGCGGTTTACACACAGGAAGAAGACCTTGCCGCTTATTACTACATGTTGTCCTTCATGGGTAGATTTTATGGAGAAATTCTGGGATGATATGATTCCTCATTTTTCATCTGCTAAATCACCTCATCAGATGCTGGGGGTTTTATCAAAGACATATTATGCTCAAAAAAAGAATATTGATCCTTCTAAAATTTTTATGGTATCTATTATGCCCTGTACTTCAAAAAAATATGAAATTACCAGGGGTGATGAGATGTTTGCCTCAGGATACAAAGATATTGATGTGGTATTAACTACAAGGGAATTTATAAGATTATTAAAATCTGCTGGTATAGATTTTAATAATTTGCCAAATGAAGAGCCGGATCATATACTTGGTGATTATACAGGAGCAGGAGTTATTTTTGGTGCCACAGGAGGGGTTATGGAGGCAGCTCTGCGAACTGCTTATTATCTTATTACAGGTCAAAACCTTGGTAAAGTTGAATTTAAAGATATAAGGGGACTGGATGGTATTAAAAAAACCAGTATTGAGATAAAAGGAAATAACATTAATATTGCTGTTGCTAATGGTTTGAAAAATGTTGAGTTTATTCTTCAGGAAGTAAAAGATGCTCTTAAACAAGGAAAAGAATCTCCTTATCATTTTATTGAAGTAATGACCTGTCCTGGTGGATGTGTTGGTGGAGGGGGGCAGCCTTATGGTGTGACAGATGAATATAGAAAAAAAAGAGCAGATGGATTATATATTGATGATGAAAAACATGAAGTAAGAATGGCACATAATAACCCTTATATTAAAAATGTATATGATGAATTTTTAGGAAAGCCTTTAAGTAAAAAATCTATAGATTTACTGCATACAACTTATAAAAAACGTCCTGTTTTCAGCAAATAAAGTGGAAATGAAAGGTATCGGTTCTTGACATTTGTCATTAATTTGTTTTTTTGATTAGTTAATATAATATTTTTTAATTAAAT
>CBDVEP010000074.1:0-15239 GCA_965373035.1 uncultured bacterium | reverse complement strand
AAGATTTGTTTTCTGTATTACATAATTAAACAATTTATTAGCAATTTTTCTTCCGCTTTGAGCTTTTTTTAATTTTTCCCTATTATAATAAATTTTCTTTATTTCATTAGCAAGTCTTAAGGGATATTTTTCATCTTTAATACCTTTATAAGGAAGTAAAGAACCAACATTTTTTAACACTCTTTTTGCTTCTCCAATATTTGTAGCAATAATATATTTATTCAAAGCTAAATATTCAGGTAATTTTCCTGTTGTCCTGAACCATCCAACAGAATTATTTGATTGTGTTGATACACCTATATTGATTAAAGAGAGATAATCTGGAACCATTAAGTAGGGAATTTTACCAGTAAAAATAATTTTGTTTTCAATACCATATTCTTTTGATTTTTGTTTTAAATATTTCAAACCTGCTCCATCACCAATAATAATGGCTTTTATTTTTAACTTTTTTAAAATATTAAGACTTTCAATTAAATTATAGCCGTAACATATATTATATTTTTGATTCCAGTTTAATGTACCAATTAAACCAACAATAAGAAAATTTTTCAATCGATATTTATTTCTTAATCGAGTAGTGTTACGGAGTTTAGAGTGATTTAAGTCAACACAATCTGGTATTTGATAAACATTTTTAAATCCTTTTTTCTCAAGATATTTTTTATGATAATAACCTCGCGTAATAATGATATCTGAAAATTTTAATAATAAATTTTGTATACAATAAAGTTTTAGCAGTTTTAAACCTTTCTTACCTTTTTCTTTATTTAAAAGATAATAATCGTCTCCTGTATCAAATATAATATTATTCTTTAAAAAAATCTTGCAGAGTAAAGAAAACCAGAATTTTTTATTACCTATATCAATAAGATAAATTAATGAGTTTTTTTTTACTATTTTCAATAATTTAATGAAAGATTTTTGATATTTATTAAAATAAATAATATAAGATTTATACTTGGACTTATTTAGAAGCTTTTTAAAATTCAAAGCTCTATATTTTAAAAAAGATTGGCAGTTATCTACAATAAAATAAATTGTCTTCTTTTTCATTATAATAATATGAATTATAGCTTTTAATTTCATGAAGTCAATAATCTTATTTAAAATGCATTATATCATAGGGAAATAAATTGATTAATAGTATGATAAAATATTGAATTTAAGTAAAAAATTCTATTAATATATATCCATCACTATCATATTTTTTATCTTTATTTAATCAGGTTATTTATAAAAGAATCAGCTACTTCGTGTGGGCTGATACTTTTCATACAGATTTGATGATAAGGGCAACTGTTTCTATATTCTCCATGATAATAACATCCATCAGCAAAACATTTGGAAGAACGCATCATAATTATCTTACTTTTATCCATTGGGCCGTTTTTTACACTCGAAGTGGGACCAAAAAGAGCAACACCATTTCCCCCCATGGCAAATGCTATATGCATTATACCTGAGTCATTGCAGATTATATATTTATATTTTTTAATAAGTCCAGCTGTCTGTCTGATAGATAATTTACTTCTTAAATCCATATCAGTTATAAGGTTATCATCCTTTTTCGTTCCTAATGTTACGGTAAACCACCCTCTTTTTTTTAAAAGGCTGACAACATCATTAAAATAGGGATATCTCTTCAATAAATAATCATTTTTTGATCCAGCATGAAAAAAAACAGTTTTCTTTGGCAATTGTATATCAGGTATTTCATAGTCAATATAATAAGGGGGCATTTTTTTTTTAAAGTTGAAAATTCTAGCAAATTTAAAACTCCATTCTGCTTCATGTGAATTTTTATCTTCTTTTACAATTAAAAATTTAGCCGATGAAGGATGAACCTTTAAAAGAAATTTATTAAGATACCACTGATTTTTACTCATAAGCTTTTTAGCCATGGCTTTAAAGCCCCAGAAGAAAATGTATTTGCTGAATCGTTTTTCAATAATTTTATTTATGAAAACTTTTTCAACCATTTTCCAGTTTTTAAAAATGTTTTCTTTAATATCTGCATCATATATTATATAAAGGGTAATTTTCTTCCCTAACTGGGAGAAGGCGTTAACAAGAGGAGTCATCATAATTATATTACCAATACCTCCACCCATAATAATACAAAATTCATTTTTCATACTTTTTTAAACTCAGAAATAAAAATAGGTAATGAAGTCACAAAAACATTTTTCTTTAATGGATAACTTTCATTTACTAATGCAATTATATAAGTTTTATCAAAATTTAATTCTTTTAGAATATTCCAGAAACCTTTTTTTAATTTTGGAGCAGTAGAAGTTTTAAATTCAACTGCAAATTTTTTTTGTAATATTTTAGATTTTCCAAAATATTACTATACCTTTGCATATTAGAAATATAATTTCTATTTCACAAATGTCAATATTTTTTAAAAAATATTTTTATGCTGAAATACTTATTGGATCTTTTACTTCTATACTTTTATTATATAATTCATCAGGATCTAAATCCAGGCAATTACCTGGGTCATATTCCCCAGATAAATCCCATGCTAAAGTATTATTAAGAACAGTGCAAGTATTTTTAAAAATATCAATATTCTTTAATCTTTTAAATATCCCTTTCTTTATTAATTTTTTAGCATCATATAATTTAACTTTTCCATCAGCAAAATATATATATACTTTATAATCATTTGTAGGGTATACCTGGACTACTTTATGAAACATAATATCACCTCAATTTTTTTATTTCAGAGGATTAATTTTATTCATTTCTTCATGATTTTTAGCATTTTTCCAATTTTTTATTAATTCATCTTTATGAATTTCACACCATGCCAAAACTAATTTAATTTGTTTTCCTGGAAAAACACCTTTTATTACTACACCATTTTGAATATCAACTAATATTTTATATTCATTATATTCAGCATGAAAATGTGGAGGAAAATGTTCATCCCAATACATCATAATTTTAATTCCATAAAATTTTGAAATTATAGGCATTACTATTCCTTTCGCATTTTACATTTTAATAGAGTTGTACGTATTTATAATAAAATATAATTCTAATTTTATTTAAAGTCAATATATTCTTTAAATTTTCTTATGTTTGAAATAAAATAGGGAACTATTCCTGTTTTAATAATAATTCATTTTTAAAATAATTTTATTTTTATTGACATTATTTTAATAGCATTTATATTTATAATATGAGTTTTTCAAATTTAAAAACAAAAAGAACTAAAAAAATTTTAAATACACCAATTGAAAATTGATAAAAGTTTTATAAAATAATACCTTATTATGAAAATCCGAATTTCCAGACATGCTAAAAATAATATGAGGCTATATAAAATTAATACCAATGAGTTAAAATTAAGTATAAATAATTATGATACAAATTATAAAAAATCGGAAAAATAAATTTAATAATTATCCTTTAAAAGTAATTACTAAACAAGCAGATAATAATATAATTGTTATTACTGCATATCCATTGAAAAAAAAATTTAAGAAAGGTCAATAAAATAAGAATAAATTATGATAAAGAAGTTGATGCTGCATATATTGAATTCATTCAAAAGAAACCAGAAGGTGCTGTGGAAATTGAAGAAGGAGTTATATTGCATATTACAAAAGATAAAAAACTTGTTAGTATTGAAATTTTAGATGCAAGTAAAAAAATACCTCTAAAGAATCTATTTAATTTTGAAATTAAAAATGTTGTTCCTTCTTTTGTAAGGTAGGGTTTTAAACCTTCTCCCTTTAATTAAAACTACACAATACACTATTACTTTTATTCTATAATTTTATTTTCCACAGCAATTTTTATATTTCTTACCACTGCCACAAGGACATAGTTCATTTCTTCTTATCTTTTCTTTCTTTTTTGAGTTAAGAGGTTGTTGAGTTTTTGCCTCTTTTATAATGGACTTTAAACATTTTATAGTGCTGTTTTAATCTATTAACATACACTCCTGTATTTTTTATTAAATAAGACAGCCTGATTATGAATATAATATATTTATTATTTTTAATTTCAATTTTTTAAAAAAATTTTAAAAAAGTTGGAACTATTATGTTAAGAAAAGTAGTAAAATCCCCTTTATATAATTGAGGCTGTCCCATAACTAATAATTGTAGGGGTTTGATTTCACCTTCGATGACGATGCATCAAACCCGTTTTTTAAAGCCTTTATTTGCGGGTTCGATACATCGTCCAGCTTTGCTGGGAATCGACCCCTACATTTTTAACATAATATAGGGTTATGGGACAGCCTAATTACATAAAAAAATAAATTTTACTTGATATTAGTTATAAAAATATTAATTTTTTAAATGAGATTAAAAATGAATCAACAAAAACTAATTAATAATAATATATTAGATACATTAAAAGAACAATTGCCATATTTAAAAAGATATAGTGTAAAAAGAATTGGTTTATTCGGTTCTTATGCAAAAGGAAATCAAACAAAAAAAAGTGATATAGATTTAGTTGTAGAGTTTGAAAAGCCAACTTTAGATAATTACATGGAACTTATAGTATATTTAGAGAACTTATTTGGTAAAAATGTAGATATATTAACACCTACTGGAATTAGAGGGATAAGAAGAAAAAAAGTTGCTAAAAATATAAACAGGAGTACCATTTATGTCTAAAAAAGATGATAAAGAATTTGTTGATGACATTCAAGAGTCCATCTTAAAAATTGAAAAATATATTAAAAAAATGAATTATGAAAAATTTCTTAAAGATAGTAAAACACAAGATGCTGTTATAAGAAATTTGGAAATAATTGGTGAAGCTGTTAAAAATCTTTCAACTACTTTTAAGCAAAAGTATAAAGATATTGAATGGAAAAAAATTGCTGGAATGAGAGATAAAATAATACATTTTTATTTTGGTGTAAACTGGGATATTGTCTGGGATGTAATAAATGAAAAATTGCCAAAACTTAAAAAACAAATTCAATAATTATCCTTTAAAAGTAATTAACCTTTTTAGTTTTTTTTATAATTTAAAATTATCTGTATTTTGACTAATAATTCTTATGAAAAGACCTACAACTAATGGATCAAACTGTGTGCCGCTATTTTGTTCTATCTCTGTAACAGCTTCTTTATAAGAAAATTGTGGACGATATGGTCTGTAAGATGTCATTGCATCAAAAGCATCAACTACACATATAATCCTGGAAAGAAGCGGAATTGCTTCTTTACTTAATCCATCCGGATATCCTGTTCCATCCCATTTTTCATGATGATGCAGAATAATTGTGCCTACATCTCTTAAGAATTTAACCTGTGTAACAATATCTCTTCCAACTACAGGATGTGTTTTAATCTCATCAAATTCTTCTTTAGTCAATGAAGAGGGTTTATTTAAAATAAACTTGTCAATGACAATTTTACCAATATCATGCAAAATGCCTGCATATTTTAATAATTCTATTTTTTCCCTGGAAACATCCATTTCAATAGCAATTAAAAGAGCATATTTCACAACTCTTTCAGAATGACCCCATGTATATTTATCTTTCTCCTCAATAGTTTTAATAAAAGCTTCAATTGTACCTAAATACGTTTTCTTAAGGTTATCATAAGACTTGGCATTAGCAAAAGCAATGGAAGCCTGATTGCTAATACTTTCAAGTAAATTAATGTCCTCATCAGAATAAATATCCCCGCTTTTTTTCTGTCCAAGTGATAATATACCAATCAACTGCTTGTTAAAAAATAATGGGACAACTATCTCTGCTGCCAGTCTATCTATTTGATTAATTATATTTGAAAATCCATTATTTGTATTTTTCTCAAGAAGTATATTCTTTATAACTGTTTTTTTTTCATTCCTTAACCAATTAATAAGCTTACTTTTATTATATAATTTTCTTTTTCTTACCCGATTATCAAAACCAACATAAGCCTTAACCTGATAACTTTTTGTTTCTTCATCCTGAAAAAGAAGGCATATTTTCTCTACTTTCATAATCTGGCTGATATTCTTTACAATTGTTCCCATCAGTTCTCTTAAATCTAAAATAGTTATCAAACTCTGTGATAAATCGTGAAGAGATTTTAAATACTCATATTTATCCCGAAAGAATACTTTATCAATAACCTTTTCCAATCTATTACGTATAGGAAGAAAAGTAATAGCTATAATAAAAGCAGCAAAAATCCGACTTAATAAAGAATAATAACCAATAGAACCTTTTAAAATATTTTCAAAGAAGAAAATTACACTTATATAAGTCCCAGTAACAAAAATAATCATTAAACCATAAAATGTACTCCGTTTAATTATTATATTAATGTCCATTAGATGATAACGAATGATTGCATAAGCAATAATAAAAACATAAAGTGGAACAGCATAAGTTCCAAAAGGATTAAGAGGATAAGCACTTATTCCAAAGACATATAAAAAATTATGAAAAGCACCAAAATAACATAACGATGACCCTAAAAGCAAATATTTTATCTGATTACGTCTATATCCCGAAGACTTTTTTAAAGCAGCAAATAATTTATATAGTCCATAAAATATACATATAATAAAGAATAGGTTATAAAAAGAATATAAAATACCTGGCTTAACAATGTATTTAAATGAACATTTTGGTACAACATCACGGATAAATAATTTAGTTGGATTAAAAATTATTGAAGAGAAGCCAAATACAAATAACCATTTAATAAATTTCTTTTTCTGTTGAATTTCACCTAAAAAAATAAAAATAAAATATAAGAAAAATGTAGGAATAAAAAACACACTAAGATGTAATAGGTGAGCATATAATAAAGCAGGTGTTTTAATATTTAATGATTGGCTTTGAAATAGAAAAGCTTGCCAAAAACTCCAAGAGGCAATACTAAAACAATAAAAAGCAAAAATTTTATTAAGTTGCTTTTTTCTCTCTTTGAGATATACAAAGGCCCCTAAGCTAAATGTGGCTAGAGCAGTTAATAATGGTGCTAATATATAATGAATTAATGAGGGCATTTTAGCTCTTTAAATTTAAATTAGTTAAATAAATGGCATTTAAAGATGGCATCTTAAATTATAATCAACGTCTTTAAGATTCTTAAATCTTATATCTTTACAGCTACAAATATATAATTCACTTCCTATAGATTTGCATAAAGAACTTAATTCAGCGTATTTAGCTTTTTTAAAATCAAATGGGATTGAAAGAGCCATACCCATAGAAGTTGGACTTCTCTCAGTAAAAAGTTTAAGCGATTTTTTAATTAATGGCACTTTATTTAATGCTTTTAAACTTGTCCTTGTTAGAAAAAGATAACTTGCGGAAAATCCATCAGGGATTATTATCTTACTAATATTTATAATTGTATTTTTTAAAATTTTTGAAGGATCATCAACATTAGGAATAAGAGGGTCCATTCTAATCCAAATACGGCAACCTGTTTTTGCTAATTTAGGTAAATTTGATAGCCTTTCTTGAGCTGATGGACAATTGGGTTCAAGTATAGAATTTCTTTTTTCATCTAAATTAGTTACCCCGATGCCAACTTCAATTTGTTGAGAATAATTCTTAATTAACTTTATTGTTTTACTGGGGATTATACCTTTAGTTAAAATTAAAAACTTTATACCTTTAGGTAATAAAAAAGATAATAATTCATGTGTTAAATTTTTTGTTATGGATGAAAATGGATCACTAAAAGGGCTTAAATAAATTAAAGGAGGAAAAGTTTTCATATCATATATAGGAGAAATATCAACAGCCTTATCTTCAAACCAATTAGAATAACTTCTATTTAGAATATCACTAAAATAACAATATAAACATTTATATTTACATCCTATTTGCAAATCAACTCCTGACATTTTATGACATATATTTAAAGGTTGTTTAATAAACTGAACTTTGGGACGTACTGAAATTTTATTTGCTAACTTATTGAGTATTTTTTTCAAAAGCATTAGATTTGTATTGCTCGATGAAAAACTTAATGCAGTACAATATTTATCGTTTTTATATTCAGTAGTATTCCAAATTACTTTAGATTCTAATTCAAGAATAGAATAATATGGAGAAAAATTTATAACTATGTTTAATATGGCATTTAAAGGGATAAAATAATCAGAAATTATTTTAACTCCTTTTATATCGATATCTATTACATTAGCTGTTATAATTGCTGGAATATCTTTTCTACAATTTTTTATTTTTAATTGTACAGGAAAACTAGCTTTGATGCGAATATCTTGTCTTCTTTCAGAAAATTTTTTTTTATCTCCTTGAATAAGGCGGATGCTTTTTCTTCTTTCATTAATGAAAAAAGATGGGTGTATTTCTTTTTTTATGTCGCTATTGTTGCTTTTCTTTACTCCTACAGAGGTTTTTTTTAATGAAGCTTCCTTCTTTAAAAAGTTAACCACATGTAAATCTGAACCTTGAGGATTTAAGGAATTATTTTTTAAAACCTTATCCTTTTTTAAAAATAATAATTTACTTTTTCGTCTATCAGCCTTTCTTTTATTTATTGATACATGTGCATGTTTTTCTTTTCTTCGTTCTTTTTTTCTTCTCTTATTTATCTCTAATTGAGAAATGTGATCATTTAAGTACTGCTCAATTTTTCTTATTACTTCTTCACCATGAAAATAATAAAAATGTATACCATATTTAAAATTATTTTCCTGTTCCATTCCCCATATTACTCGGCCTTTACCTTGAATAGAACCATAAGAATGAGGTATATTCAGTTTAAAATTGACTTTCTGAGAAAGAGAAAATAATTTAGCAGTATATATTGCAATTCCCTGTTTACTCAGGTTAATAACATTACCAGATATTATCTTTACATTCTGATCAGTCCCTAATGATATTTCTAATTCTATAGACATATTCATATTTTTAGTAAAAAACCGAGGAAAATTTCTTCTTTCTAAAAATGGCATAGTAGAAAAATCAGCTTGGTCTGTTTGTTGAATGGTCTTTTTGTTCATATAAATCTCCTATGGTATTTGCATAGAACCTGCTTTTTAAATAGTATTTAAAAATCTGAAAATTTATAAATAATTTTTTCATTCGATTATATCGAATACATTTTAAAAAAAGGGGTTTATTCGTTCTCCTATCTATCTTTCTTTTATCAATATGGACTCCTTTTCTTTTTTTCTCTCTCCTGTCTTCTTGTCTTCTATCTATAATTTCAAACTCTGTAAATTTGTCATTAAAGTATTGCTCTAAATTCTTTAATTCTTTTTCGCTTTTAATATCATAAAGAGAAATACCATATTGAAAATGCTTCTTTTTTTCACTTCCCCACATTATTCTGCCTATTCCCTGTATACAACCATAAGAAGATGGCAGGAATAATTTAAAATTAATTCTCTGTGAAATAGATAACAGAGCATTTGTATTAATGGTAACACCTTGTTTACTTAAATTTAAAACTTTACCTAAAATTTTCCTTGTTTTTTCACCACTATCTGGTTGTACTTCCAGTTCAATATTTATATTAATATGTTCAGTAATAAAACGGGTAAAATCCCTTCTCTTTAAAAATTGAGAAGCTGAATTTAAATCAGGATGTGAAGCTGAAAAATCATCTTCATTGATATTATCAACTTCTTTAGATTTCATAATATTATCATCTCCCATTGTAAAAAAGCTCTTAAAACGGGGTCTATCCAGACTGTGTGAAAAGTAATATTTGTAGGGGTTTGATTTATCAAACCCGTCCTTTAATGCCTTGATTTGCGGGTTCGATAAATCGAACCCCTACATTTTCCATTAAAAATGGACTTTTCACACAGTCTGTATCGACCTCCCTTATCCAGGGACAAAGCCTACACTACATTAATTTTTAAAATATTAAATTATGCAACAACTCTATTAATTATGAATGCATTTATTACATTATTAATTAAGAAACCATCAATTAACCAATTCAATATATATCAATATCTATATATATATTCGGAAAAGTGAAGTTAGAACTTAAATTTATACTATTTTTACCCTGTCTTTTTAATTGTTATCAATGCAATATCATCCTGCTGTGGGATGTCTCCTCGAAACCTGCTTGTTTCTGCTATGATTTTTTCATTAATCTGCTGAGGATTCTCTCCCTTGAATTTATACAGTAAATCCTTTACCTTTTTCATAGAAAACAAATCTTTATTTGTATTCATTGTTTCATGCAATCCATCGGTCTGCAGAAGCAATACATCTCCTGTCTGCAATTGAAATTCTCCTGATTTATATTTTAGATCTGGCATAATACCAAGAGGCATTCCTCCTGTTGCTTTTACCTCTTCTACTTTATCTTTCCTTTTTCTATATACTAACATATCAATATGCCCTGCATTACTATATTCAAATTTATCTTTTCTCTGATCATATATTATGAATATTCCAGTAGCAAACTTTTCTCCCTGCAGCATCTCATCTAACCGTCTGCTAATAATCTCCATTAACTGTGAAGTTCCCTTTACTTTCTCTATTGCTGAATGAAAAATAAAAGAAACAACACTCATTACAATAGCAGCAGATGACCCATGTCCTGAAACATCTGCTATAATGATTCCATATTTGTTTTTATTTATTTTAACAATATCATAATAATCTCCTCCAATAAATTCTGCAGGGATATAAGAGGTATTAATTGCCAGTTTCTTTATCTTTTCAATCTTTTTTGGTAAAAAATATTTCTGAATCTGGCTGGCTATCTGCAGGTCATTCTCCATCCTTTCCTTTGCTATTGATTTCTTATACAGCCTTGCATTCTGTATTGATACTCCACTCTGGCTTGCTAAAAGTTCCAATACCTGAAGATCATCCTTAGTAAATAAGGAACTTACCAAATGACTGTCCAGATAAATCACTCCTAACATCTCTCCTTTTATCATAATTGGAACACATAGTACTGATTTCAAGCCTGTCTTAATGATACTTTCTTCTTCTTTAAACTCAGGTTCTACTGATGCATCTTTTATTATTAATGGTGCTTTCCCTTCTTCTACTCTTGCAAGTATTTTCCTGCTTACTAATATTGTTGAGCTTTTTATATCTTTTTCTGCTTCACGTACTACTTTTATTTCTAATTGTCTCATTCTTCTTTCATCTTCATCAGGATATAGGAACAATGCTCCTCTCTCTGCTCCTAACAGTTCAATTGTACTATTCATAATCTTTTCTAATAATTCATTCAAATCAAAGATAGAACTAAGATATTGACTTGTATTTAACACGGTTCTCATACGCCTTTCTGTTTTAAGTCTATCTTGTTTGGTTATTGCAGTATCACTTTCTATATCTTCTATTTTATAATCTAATAAATCAGAACATCGCTTGATATAAGCTTTTGCTCCTATTTCTTTAAATATCATATAAGCATGCTGCCATTTTTCTTTTGCATTATCCGTTTTTTTTAAATTTTTTAAAAACAAACCATATTCATAGCAGCTTTTTGCTTCATCATATTTAAATTTTAAACTTTTTGCTACTTTTATACTTTTTAAATAAAATCCTTCTGCTTTTTTATACTTCTTTATTAAAGCATAATATTTTCCATTAACTCTTAATGAACCACTATAATGATTAACCCATTTTTTAGTTTGAGACAAAGCCTTTTTACAGGCAGCTTTTATTTTTTTTATTTCTTGTTTATATATTTTTATTTTAAATCCTGAACTTTGTATTTTAAATTTTTCTATATATGCCTCTGCTAAATAATAATAAAGGTTAACAGTATAATCTTTAAGAAAATCATTTTCATCATTTAATTTTAGAGCTATTAAAAAATATTTCAAAGCTTTATTATAGTTACTTCTTTCTAATTCTAACCACCCAAAAGTAGTATTAGAATTACAATAACCAAACCAAATTTCTCTTTTTTTGCTAAGTACTAAAGATTTTTGAATATATGCTTCAGCATTTCCAAAATCACCTTTTTTCCCATAACAGTAAGCTAAATCCTGTAAAGCTGAAGAAATACCATAATCATCTTTTATCTTCTGACTTATTGCTAAATATTGATTATAAGAAGCAATGCTTTTATCAAAATTATCTGAATAATAATCTTCATGCGCCAGCCCATTAACAGTCATGCCTAATTCCCAAATATCTCCTATTCTTTGAAATTTCTCTATTGACTGTTGGAAAAGATTTCTGCTTTTCTCATGCTCTCCTTTCCATGAATAGCAAAATCCCAAAAACTGTAATAACTGGGCAACTCCCCATTCATCCTTTAATTCTTTTCTTAACTTCAAAGCTTTCTCATGATACTTTATTGATCTTTTAAATAATGGAATAGCCATACATAAACAAGCATAGCCAGTTAAAGCAATTCCTAACTCTTTTGATTGCCCTACCTTAGATTGAGTAAAATTAAGTAATTTTAAATTTACCCATATAAGCTTTATTACATCACTTAGTCCATACATCCAATTTAATATATAATAAAACCTTATAATTTCTTTATTTTCTTCTTTAATTTTCTTACTTATTTTATGACTAAAAATCCATGAAAAGATACTATGAAATAAATGAATAATTACTTCTTTTATTAAAAAAAATATTACACTTCCTTTTTTTCTTGGAATTTTTTCCCCTAATAATTTTAGCCCCTGTGCTAAAACATCCTCACATCTCTTCCAGCTTCCTTTCTTAAAATATCCATTCCCTATTTTCCTATAAACTTTCGCCTTTTCTAATGGGCTCTTTTTTAATGGCAATATTTCCTTTAATACAACTATTGCTTCATCACTCCTCCCTGTTGTTAAATACACTTCTGCTAATTCTTCTTTTACTTTTATCCATTCCTGTTTTCTCTTTTGCCATCCCTCTCCCAGCAATTCTATTCCTTTCCTATAATACCTTATTGCTTCCTCATTTGCATAATTTTCTTTGGATTTCTCTGCTGCTGGTATGACATACTTCAATGATTTTTCCTTTTCTCCTCCTTCTGTATAATGATTTGCCAGCTCAAATATAACCGCATCTTCCCTTCCTTTATTTTTCTCCTCTATTACTTTTGCTATATTTATATGTATTTTTCTCCTTTCTTTTTCCCCTACTTTCCTTAAAAATGCTTCTCTTATCCTGTCATGCACAAAAATTACTTTTCCCCTCTCCTTGCTCTTCTCTATCAACTGTAAATTTATTAACTCATCTATTAATTCTATTATTTTTTCTTCTCCATAATCTAATAATAAATATAACAATTCTATCTCAAATTCTTTCCCTATTATGGAGCTTACACACAGCAGCCTAACTTCTTTCTCTTCTAAATCCTCAATTCTTTTTAATACCAAATCTATAATATTCTCTGATATTTTTATTTTCTCTATCTTTTCCCAATCCTCTTTCCAATATCCTTCTTTCCAGCTTATTGCATTCTCTTCTATCAGCTCTCTCAATATTATAATTGAAAAAAATGGATTCCCTCCTGATTTCTCATATATATATTCTGTTATCTTTTCTGCTTTCTCTTCTTTCTCCCCCAGTATCCCTGCTGAGAGCTTTTTTAACTGGTTTTGTCCAAATTTTATCAGTTTAATTTCTTCTAATACTTCATTCTTTCCTGCTTCTTTCTTTATCCTGTTTAAACTATGACCTTCTCCGATTTCATTATCTCTATATGTTCCTATAATTAATAAATTTGTATTATTTATTTTCCCTGCTATTTCCTCTAACACACTCAAACTTCCTTCATCTGCCCATTGAAGATCATCTATAAATAAAACATAGGATTTCCCTTTTTCTGCTAAATAACAAAAAAAATCTGACACTACCATTAGAAACCTTTGATTTTCTCTTTCTGAATCCAATGATACTAATTCTGCTGTTTCACCTACTATTTCCTTCATATTCGAATTCAGTTTTATGATTATCTTACCTAAATCTCCTAATACTTCCTTTATCCTCTTTATCTCCTTATCTCTATCTTTTTTATCTATCTTTCCTATTTTTTTTATATATTCATTTAATGCATCTATAAATGGCTGATATGGGTTCTTGTTTTCCTGGTTAAAACACCTTCCCTGTATAAATAATCCCCCTTTCTCATATCCCTGTTCATATAAATATTCTTTCATCTCCTCTGCTAACCGTGTCTTCCCTACTCCTGCTTCTCCTCCTATGAGACAGATTTGTCCACCCTTCTTCTGCACCTTATGATGAATTTCCTTAAGTTTTTTTAATTCTTCTTCTCTGCCTATTAAACGTGTCTGATAAACTAATTTTACTTTCTGATCCCTCTCTCCTATGTTAAAATAATCTTCCCCTTTCTGTACTTTCTCTAAATCATGCACTAATCCCTTTGCACTCTGATATCTCAATTCCGGTTCTTTATATAACAGTTTTATTACTATCTCTTCTAAAATTTTTGGAATATCTGAATTTATCTCTCTTAATTTAGATGGCATCACTGCTACCTGCAAATGTAAAAGCTTACTCATTTCTTCTGCTGTAAATGGAAGTTCGTTTGTAAGTAGTTGATAAAAAATAATTCCTAATGAATACAAATCACTTCTTTCGTCTATTTTTTTATTCACTATGCCTGTTGCTTCCGGGGACATATATCCAAATGTTTCTATTACTTCTTTTTTATTTTTTATCCTGGATAATTCTATCACATTGGATAAACCAAAATCTATTATTTTTACAAAATTCTTTTTATCTCTCTTTGCTATTACTATATTCCCTGCTTTTATATCTCTATGTATTATCCCATTTTTATGCATATAATCCAGACCCTCTGTAATCTGTCTGATTATTTCTACTGCTTCCTTTATCTTAAATCTTTCTCCATTCTGGATCAAATCTGATAAACTTTCACCTTCTAACAATTCCTCTATCAAATACGGTGTATTTCTATATTCTCCTGCTCCATGCAATCTTATAATATGTGGATGAGTTAACTGACTTATTACTTCTATTTCTCTTTTAAACCGGATGGTATCTTCTATATATGAAGAAGTAATATTTTGTTTTAAAAATTTTAATGCCACATCTCTATTATATTTTTTATCCCCAGCCCTATAAACTACACTTATTCCCCCTTCTCCCAGTTTCTCTTTAATCTGGTATTCATTGCTGATTATTTCACCTTTTTTTATCTGAAAAATCACATTTTCCCCTAAAAAATGATGGTTTTAATTGTAACTATTCAGGTATTACAGTTAAATCACATTTTCATGTAGTGTAAGGGTGGGCAGACCCTGTTTAAGGTGATATTTTACGGGCTCTACCGAGCTCCCTTATCCAGGGA
>CBDVEP010000073.1:0-15500 GCA_965373035.1 uncultured bacterium | reverse complement strand
ATTTTTTTATAAATTCACATTTTGCACAAAAATTTACAGCAAGAAGATATTTCAAAAATTTTTTTTCCTTTTTAACAATATGATTATTTAAATAACGATGTAGAACCTTAATAAAATGTTCTTTGATTTTTAATTGTTTATTCATTTTCTTCAACATTAATATGATTTTTCTTTTTTCTTTCATCTGCCTCACGGCATTTTGTACAAAATTTTGCATAAGGTTTTACTTTTAATCTATCAAGAGGAATTTCCAAGCCGCAGGCTTCACATTCTCCATAAGTTCCTTCATCTAATTTTTTAATAGCATTATTGATTTCTTCTACTTCTTTCTTTTCTGCAATACTTAAATCATAAATAATTTCCCGTTCAATAGATTCCATAGCTTCATCAGCAAGATCTCCACCTTCATTTTTTAAATTTTCATAATAATTCGAACGATCTTTCATTAACCTATTTAAAATTTCAATTTTTTCTTCCTGTAATTCCTTATAAATTTTTTTAAACTCTTTCTTTCTCATTTGTAACTCCTTTCATGTTTTTTCTTTTTAATATCTTTACCAATTCGTTTTTATTAATTAGTTCAATTGATCGTTTATCTGAATATGCAATAGCTTCCGGAGTAAAAGACGCAGTTGTTACACAAATTCCCCTGTTCACCTGCATATCCTGCATTTTACTTTGCATCTCTCTTAATGTCAGTTCACCAACAATACTTTCAAAACGGATAAATTCTATTAAATAATTATCAGAAACTTTTGCAGTCCTATCTTGTGCAATAACATCAAGGATCCCATTTTTAGAAAGGTCATGCTCTTTAACTTTAAAATTTAAACTTTCAACTGCTTTTTTAGCAATATTTATATATTCATCATCACTTGCCTTGTAAAAAGAATGCAAAACATTATCCCCTGTTAATGTTTCAAAATGAGCTACTTTATCTTTAACATCTTTAAACTCAGGATCAAATGTTTGGACTTCTTTATAATATTTTATGGAATCATCTAAATTCCCAAGCTTAGAAAAAGAATCAGCTATGGAGTACAATATATCACATTTTTCATTTGTATCTTCAATAGGCATCATTAAAGCCTGCTTAAAATAAGTAATTGCCTGCTTAAAAAAATTCTTATTATAATAACATTTTCCCATACTGATTTCAGTTTGTTGTTTTAAAATTTTAGAAGCTATTGATAATTCAAATTCTTTTATAGCCATGTCAAAATTCTTATTGTTTAAATATATTTCTCCCATATAATAATGAGTATCCGTAAGGGAAGGGTCAATATCAATAGACTTCTCTAAATTTTTTTCAGCCAGATCATTAACATTCATCATGTAATACGATAATCCAAGATAATAAAAAATTTCTGCATTATTCATGTTGTTTTTCTTAAATTTTTCAAAATACACAATAGCATCCCGATAACTTTTTCTTTCTAAAGAAACCTGCCCTAACCGAAATAGGACTTCCTCATCATCAGGTGATAATTGGTTAACATGGAGATACTCTTTAAAAGCTTGATCTAATTTATTATTTTTAAAATAAATTTTCGCTAAAAACTTCCTTACTTCTGACTCATTAAATTTTTCTGAAAATCTTTTTAATGCCAAAACTTTTTCAAGTGATTGTTCTGCTGCCACATAAACCGCCATTTTTTCATGTATTAATCCTAAGTACCAGTAAATATCCGGTATATCTTTATGTGAAAGTGCAAGGTCATTAAATTGTTTTAAAGCAAGATTAATATGCCCTTCATTATACATAATAATTGCTTTTTCAACTCTTTTATGAACATTTTCTTTAAAAAAAAGAAAATAAAGAGAGACCACTATCAGTAACAACGTTATTATTAATATTAATATAGTGACCATATTTGGAAAACAATACTTTTTTATATTATTATGTCAAGAAAATTCTGGTTGTCTGTAATCTCTTAGATACTCTCTTATAATGTAGCCGAGGCTTAAGCCTCGGCTACACTGTTCTTGAAATCATTATTTAAAAACATATCCACTGGTTATTGGCATACGCCTGTCCTTACCAAATGATAATTTTGTTATTTTATTACCAGGTGGAGCCTGCCTTCTTTTATATTCACTGTGATCTACTAAATTAATCACCTTTTTAATAATTTTGTTATTAAACTTATTTAGTTTTTTAATTTCACTATATGTCAGATGCTTCTCAATATACAAATATAAAATTTTATCCAGAATATCATAATCAGGTAGTGTATCTATATCTTTTTGATTTTCTCTTAATTCAGCAGAAGGGGCTTTTGTTATTATATTCTTTGGAATTAAATTAAAACCTGCTTTTTTATTTCTATAGTGAACAAGCTTATAAACAAGAGTTTTATAAACATCCTTTAAAACAGCAAAACCTCCTGCCATATCCCCGTATAGTGTAGCATACCCAGTACTCATTTCACTTTTATTGCCGGTTGTTAATACCAGGTAACTAAATTTATTTGAAAAAGCCATAAGAATATTTCCACGTATCCTGGCTTGAATATTTTCTTCTGTGCTATTAAAATGCAGCTTTTTAAAAAAAGGATTTAAAGCTATTAAATAAGCATTGAAAATATTTTTAATTGAAATAGAATTAAATTTAATATTAAGATTGGAAGAAAGTTTTTTTGCATCCTGAAAACTATGTCTTGATGAAAAATGGGAGGGCATAAATAATGTCTCAACATTTTCACATCCAATAGCATCAACTGCAATAACTGCTGTTAGTGCAGAATCTATACCGCCTGATAAACCAATAATAACTTTTTTAAAATTATTTTTTATAATGTAATCCCTGGTTCCAAGAACTAAAGCATTATAAACCTCTTGTTCTTTTTCTTTAGATATTAAATTTTTATGCAAAAGGATATTTTCTTCCTGATGGTTATAAGGTTTAAACTCTTTAATCATAATAATATTTTGCGGATCTTTTTTATATTTAACATAATTTTTTTTAAAATTAAGAACTATATCTATAATATCTTCTTTAAACTGCTTTCCTTCTTGAATAAGTTTGCCTTTCTCGTTAAAAATCAGGGAGTTGCCATCAAAAACTATTTCATCCTGGCCTCCTACTGTATTTAAATAAAACAGATAATTACCTGTTTTTTTAGATACCTGTTTTAATAAATTAATTCTATTATGCCTTTTATTCGAATAATAAGGGGAAGCATTAATATTTATAATAAAATCCGTATTCAAAGATTGTGACTGTTTAAAAATAGGGGAATCATCCACCCATAAATCCTCACAAATCCCAACACCAAAACGCACATTACCAATATCAAATACAGAAATTGTATTGCCATGATGGAAATATCTTTTTTCATCAAACACACTGTAATTTGGTAAATTTACTTTATTATAAACATGGATAATTTTTTTATTATAAATAACAGCAGCACTATTAAAAAGAACTGAATTTTTTCTGTTTACAAATCCAATTATACATATTAAATTACTGCATAATGAGGCTATTTTTCTTAAAAATTTTAAATTTTCGTCAATAAATGTTTTTTTAAAAAGCAGATCTTCTGGAGGATATCCACAGACAGCTAATTCAGGAAAAATAACTATATCTGTCCTGTCCTGGCAGGATTTAAGAATAATTGATTTTATTTTATTATAATTATATTTAAAATCCCCTACAAACAAGTTAATCTGGGCTAACTTGAATTTTAAATTCATCTCTTGAATAATCGACCTTTTTTAATAATATAAAAATAATGAGTAAATTTTTTTATTAATAAATTATGTGTTGCAATAAGAAATGTAAAATTATATTTTTTATTCAGGGTTTTTATTAATTGAAAAATCATCAGGGTATTTTTCTCATCTAAATTGCCTGTTGGTTCATCTGCAATAATAATTCCCGGCTTATTAATTAAAGCCCGCAGTAATGCTACTCTCTGACATTCTCCCCCTGACAACTTTCCTGGTTTATGTTTCATTCTGTCTGCAAGACCCACATCAGAAACCAGTTCATCTATGTATTTTTTTATTTCATTGGATAATATATTATGTTTTATATAATAAGGAAGAATAATATTTTCATAAGCATTAAATTCCGGCAGGAGAAAATGGTTCTGAAAAACAAACCCGATATTATCAGCACGAAAATCAGCCATTTCTTTTTCATTTAACTCTGTAATATTTACATCTTTAATAATAATACTTCCTCCTGTAATACTATCAAGACCACCTATTAACGCAAGAAGGGTGCTCTTCCCCACACCTGATTCACCGGTAAAAGTAACAATTGATCCTGGCTTTATATCACAATTCAGGCTATCAATAACTTTTAGAACATCATGACCCGAATGAAAATATCTCTGCAAATCTTTAATCTTAATAATATTATTCATATCTTATGATTTCCATAGGTTTTAATTTAGCTGCCTGACGAGCTGGAAAAAATGAAAAAATAAGAACAATAATAACTGCTCCCAGACAGATAGCAAATATATCAGAGAAAAAAATCTCTACAGGTAATTTGTCAAGATAATATACATCTGTAGCTAAAACCTGAAATTTGTCCGGAGGCGGAATGTAAGTAAACCAGTTGCCTGCATGATAATAAATCTTTAAGAAAAAATTAACTATATTTTCAATTAAATTGAAAATTTTTTGCAAATTATAAGAAACTACAAGTCCTAATAAAACACCTGAAATAATTCCAACTACTCCTATAAAAGTACCGGTTAGTAAAAATATATTTGAAATTTGTTTTGGTGTGGCTCCGAATGTCTTTAATATGGCTATCTCTTTTTTCTTTTCTGTTACCATCATAATCAATGTAGAGGCAATATTAAAAGCAGCTACTATAATTATCAGAAAAACAATTAAAGACATCATTGTTTTCTCATTTTTTAAAGCAGTAAACAAATTACGGTTCACATCCATCCATGTGAATACCTGATATTTATGATTAAGTAGTTTATTAACAGTACGAGCTATTTTTGGTGCGCGAAAGATATCATCTATTTTAATTCCAATCCCCCAGGCAGCATGAGGTTTATTAAATAATTCCTGCATTGAATTTAGTGAAGTAAACGCTAATTTTAAATCATATTCATAATATCCTGTTTTAAAAATTCCAGCTACTCTATATTTTTTCATAATGGGAGATATTCGCCCCTGATATTTAATTTTACCCCCTTGTGGAGAAATAATATCAACCTTATCATTTACTTTAATATCCAGAAAGTTAGCCAACTCCTTTCCAATCAGAATATTATCAGGATTTTTCAGGTCAAATTTACCTTTAATAATCTGAACTGTCTTAAGATAACTTTTATCTTTTTCAATTAAATCCTTCTCAAACCCATGTAAATCAATGCCCATAATCCGCTGCATAGTTGATTTAATAATGACCTGTCCTTTAAAAAAAGGAGTAGCTACTTTAATAGATTCATTTTCTTTTAATTGATTAACTAACTTATTATAATTATAAACCAGACTGGTTTTTCCATAACTGGTGAGATAGATATGGAAACCTGTATTAATAATTTTATCACGAATAGTATTCTGGAATCCATTCATTACTGAAAGGACTGTTATGATTGCCATAACTCCAATAGTTATACCGAAAAATGAGATTCCTGTAATAACAGAAATAAACTTATTGCTCTTTTTAGAACGAAAATATCGCATCCCAACAAATAATTCCAATTTTTTCATATGAGGAAAAGTTTATTAACATTGAATGGAATGTCAAGAATTATTTGATTTTTATGGTTTGATTTGGTATTTTTTTAATAATTTTATCCTGCTGTATTCTTTAAATAAAAACAGACATAGGTTAATGGATGAATATATTATATATAAATCCCGTAGGGATGATTTATCTTATGTGGAGCTCCACATAAAAATAATCACCCCCACGTGTTGTAATTCTGGTGATAAACGGTTAAATTTTTCTTTAAAATCCTTAATATTCATTTTATCATTTCAAAACCAAAACGTAAAAAATGATTATCAAAAGCAAAAGCTTTCTTTATCCTCTTTGCTTTCATAAAGGCAAAACTCGTACAATCTGTAAAACTAAATTTTTGGTCGCTGTATTTTTTAAATATTTCCCAGCCTTGCTTCTCTATTTCTTCTTCTATATCATATATCTCTATATATTTTGTATTATAAAACATTTCTCCTAATTCAATAGCATCCTGCATTTTTAATTTCTTCTTCCCTAAATTTAATGTTTCATACATAATAGGCTTAGTCGTAACTAATCTAAAACGATTCCCTTGTGATAATAATTTATTTTTATATAATACTGCTTTTTTATAACATTCATCTTTTTTATTTTTTATAGCGAAAAAAGCCCCAGTATCTACAAATATAATTTCTCTGCCAATTATTATTTTTTTATCTTTCTTCATATAAATATTTATCGTGTTTTTTAGCTAAATCTTTCTCTTTACATTCCACAGGCTTTTCCGCCCATTTAAAAAAAGGATCGTCTTTTAATTCAAGCTTTTCTTTTATCTTTTCCTCTATTACTTCCTTTAGCATTTTTTTTCTTTCGTCTGGTTTAAATCTTTGATTAAATTTTTTCCCTAATTTATCTTGTATATCTAATGTGATTTGCATTTTATCACCTCTTTGTTTTTACTATCTTTTATTATATATATTATAGCTTATTATAATTATTTTTCCAGCTTTTTGTTTTTCTATTACTTATATACAAATTTTTTTACAGGATTTTTTAAAAAAATAAAAATAATTTCTATAATAAATTTGAAAATTAAAAATAAGTTTCTATAAAAATATATTGACTTCTAATTAAATATCAATAAAAAAATTATTATTATTATCAATTACATCTTTATGAAGATAGTTAAGAAATGGAAATTTTAAAATGAATCGTAAAATAAAACATAAAAAAAGCCATGCTTTAAGGGACGCACATCCTGTGCGTCCAAAACAATCTAAAAAACAGGGATATTTTTGACAGGAGGTCAAAAATATGGGCGGTAAGACCTGCTATGGAGATTTAGCTTTCTAGTTCAAACAATCAATTTTCATTAACACATACAAACGCCAGCCAGAGAGATACCTGCCGATATTTCTGTATTAATTCCAGTAACCTGTAAAACATAAGGCAGTTGGCACTCAGTCTGTTGAGCATGAAGTGGAGCCACTTTTCAACACGGGTGAATTGATAATAACATAGCAAATAATATTTAGATAATGGAACTGATACCGGAAATGAATTTTCAGAAACACCCGTGTTGAAAATATGGCTCCGCTGGACGTACTGATTGAGATTGAAGTGTCAGCACGATTTCTGCACGTGGATTATCAACACCAATTGAATTGGTATTAACCTATGTGACTCCAATACATTTGAATTGCCAGAAACCTGAGTGCAGAAATTGTGCTGACACTGGTCATTCTGTGGAGATACCAGCGTAGCAGGGCTATGGATGAGGGTCAAGTTTTTTGATCCCTAATCCATAGCCCTGCGTCTCTGTGTGTTTGTTTTTTTAGTTTTTTGTAGTATAAAAAGAACTAATCATTATCATCTTTAGGATTCCATGTCTCTAATTTTAATTTTGAAATAATAAATTTAGATATTTTTTCTGATACAATTGCAAGGGTCTGACCGAAAAAAGCAATTGAAATTGAAATAAAAAACATGAAGAGGATTATAAATCCTTCAGATTTTAAATATTTGTATAATCCTGTTATCTTTAAAATAAAAAAAATAATGAATGCTATTATAATAAGTAATAAACCTTATATAATAAAATCCAAATTGATTTTTTTATTTCCTATTTTTATATACATAGTTTGTTCATCATAATATTATATATTATAATTGTATATTCTTCAATTAAATAATCATTTTTAATTTAAAAAAAGACCAACTTTATAATTCAATCTGCTTATTGGATCTTTAACCAATTGTGTCCTATAGTGCAGTTAATCAAAACGACATGGTATCTTTTTTGGGGGAACCACCAAAAAACGACAAGATTAAATTTGCAGGGAATTAAAAAAATTTATAATAATAAAAAGGGAAATCTAATCGGCTTAATTTCGACCCATTACTCATATTTAAAGGGAGTAATAAATCCAGAAGATAATCCCAACCCAATTGGTAGAAAATCCTCTGCTAACACTAATAAGAACACTAATCCTAATGAGTTCTGTCTGTCATGGTTTTTGCAGAAAAAAGCAAAAACCACGCCAGCCAATGCTGTTGCTTTATTATTTGCCTGTTCTCTTCAATCGGATTTTCTCCCTTTTTATTCCCCACCCGCCCCCCTTATCTTAGGCTTTACTGATAGTGTTTCCTATATAAGAATTTGGTAAACTTTATAGACTGAATGTGAAAATCACATCCCTGTAATTTTCACAATATGAGGATTGCAGGGATGCAATCCTCCCCCTTCCCCTTTTTTTTAAAAAGTTTTTCTTCTTTTTTGCTTGAATAAAAATCCCCTTTTTATTCTTTTGGAGGACTTCTCTTTTAATTCCCTTTTAAATCTGTTATTTCCTCTTGCGTTGATGTTGCCGTTGATTCAATAATTAGATAGGCTTTAATAAAATTAAAAAAATTTAAAATACTTTTTAAACTTATTTGGTAAGCGTGTTGATTTTTTAGCACCTTCTTGAATTTTTTTCAATAGGATATCTGAAGCATCTTCTTTAAAAACAACAGACCTGTTTAATTGATTTTGCATTAATTTTAAATAATTTAGTTCTTCAGATTTTTTATATTTGATATAAGACTGTTGCTTTATCCTTGGATGCTCTCCTATATCTAATAAACATGAAACATCTTCTCTCCCTGTATCATGGAAAGATGTCATATTTACAACTAATACCATATTATTTTCATCTGGATCTGAGATTATAAAACGAAGATGAGGTTATCTTTCATCTTGATTCTGTAACCAAAATATTTTTTTCTTTATTCCCACTGTTATCAATAATAATTATTAGTTAGAAATTCATTTTCTTTTTGGTATGTTTTATTTTCTGATGTAATTTTTTCTATTTCATTATCAGAACGGCCGATTGCCTTCAATATTTCTTCTACAGTGATAGGAATAGAACTATCACCAGTATCTTTAGTTTCAGGGAATAAATTTTTATCATGAACATAAGTTATCATTTTTGAATAACTGTATTTTTTAAATTTATTCCTAATTTCCTTCAGTAAATTCATTTCATCTTGTGATAATTCGTTATATGTTATTTTTTGTTTTAAAAATATATAATAATTGGATACATTAAAATTTATATTCCATTCACATTGTTCAAAATCTTGTCCTTTGTCCATAATTAAATCATAAGTCTTACTTAATATAGGACCATTTTTCATTACAGCATAATTATCACCTGTAATTGATTCATCCCAATTTTTTAAAGCTTCTCTATCTGAGATATAAAGAAGTTTCAACAATTTAGTATAATTCATTTTACAATTATTTAATGATAATAAATATGCAGTTGTTTGTATTATTTTTTTTAATTTTAATCTTTCATAGTGTGAATTCATATCTTCACCTAAAATATTAATATTATTATAATCCTCCTCCAAATTAATACTTTTTGGAGGAAATCCGAATCATAATTCGAACATGATCAAATTATTTTTATTATATTTTATAATATCGACAGATTCTATTAAAATGTTAGTATACCCATATTGATCTTTAACATATTATATTTAATTTAATCATTTTATAATTAAAAGTAAAGTACTTTTTTAATGGTAAATTATGAATAACTTTTATTTTCTCGGATGAGTTCTCTTATATATCCCTTTTAAATCAGTTATATCAACTTGTGTATATATTTGAGTTGATTCAGGTCGGGAATGTCCTAATATCTTTTGAATATAAATAATATCAGCTCCATTTTTTAACATTGAGGTTGCCATTGAAGAACGTAAACTATGGCAATTGATTTTTTTCTTTATTCCTGCTTTTTCTACATATCCCTTAACAAGATAATTTAATTCTGTTGAACTCATCCTCTTTCCTGTTCTTGATAAAAAAAGACAATTATTAGGATTACTTTCTTTTGTTAATTTTGGTCTTACATATTCAATATACTGTTTAATAAATTCACTGGCTGTTTGTCCAATGGGGATAAGCCTGTCTTTTGCATTTTTACCTTTTCGGATAAATAATACCTGTTCATTAAAATCTATATCAAATAATTTTAAATTTAACAGTTCATTCCTGCGAATACCAGTTGAATATATTGTCTCAAGTAAAGTTCTATCACGATATCCTAATATTTTTTTTGTATCAGGTATTATCATAATTTTATTAATTTCATCAGGTGATAATATATCTCTTGGTAATCTCTTCTCGATTTTAGGTAGTTCCATAAACCTTGTAGGATTCTTATTAATGATTTCTTTCTTTTCAAGATAATTAAAAAATGATTTTACTGCGGTTAATCTGCATATCTGGGATTGTGTTGATAATTGAACCTCTTTATCACGGTTATATCTTGTCTTATAATAGTAGATATACTGCTGATATTTTGAAATTAAATCTTTATCAATCTGACTTATTAATTCTATTCTCTTGTTTTTCAAAAATCCTGTAAAATATTTTAATTGATAGTTATAGTTTAAAACAGTTCTGTTTGAATAGTTTCTTGTTTTCAGATATTCTAAAAACTCATAAATTAATATATTGATGTTTTTCTTTATCATTGTTTTACTCCTTTCATTTATAACCAATAATCCATAAAAATAACGGCTTTATATTTTTACTTTAAAGTTTTAGAAGTTGATATATAAAACCTATAATTATCTTTATAGTATAAATTATGATACTTTCAACTTCTTAGTTTGATTATTCGAAGTTCCACAAAGTTTTGAAGTTTTATCAAAGTTATTCGAAAGGATATGTTTTCCAAAGTCATTTGGGGTACTGGTTAATTCATAAATATACTTTTTACCCTGTTTGCCGCATTTATGCCTGATATATTCTAAATCAACTAATTCGCTTATATGGGTTTTTATCTGGAAATCACTCCATCCGGAATATTCCCTTATTATTCGTCTGGTAAATTCAAATTTATTGGGTTTTATATTTAATTCATTACATTTTGATTCTACCATGTCCTTAATAATTTTTACCAGTTGAAAAGAAGGTTTACTTAAATCATGTAAGGATTGTTCCATTATTTCTGTCATTAATTCATTTGCTTTTAGAATATCCTCTGGTTCTACTTCAATATATTCATAATCTTTATCTTTTTTAATCTCTTTTTTATGCTGATTAATAAAAGCAATAACTTCTATTAAGCCCTTATAGAAATTCCTTAACCTTCTTGTATGTAATTGTCTTGATGGAAAACTCAACTGTTCTGAATAAGGATTAAATACCTTTAGTGGTTTTAATGTCCGTTGGAAATTTTGATGTATCTTTTTTAAATTTTCTGTTTTTTTTAATTCATCATAGCCTTCTTTTGTATGAAAATATGCTAATTGTTTAAAAATCTTTTTAGTTTGTTCTTCTGATTCATCCATTGTAAGAATAAAACATCTTGTTTCATTCTCAAAATTAATTGTCGGATTAGTAGTTGTCATAATAATAGACATAGGACCTTCTACAATATGTTCTGTACTTGTTAGTTTTCCTGTATTAGGATCCTTTGTTGTTGTGATTTGCATTAACATATTTGAACTTTGCATGGAACGGATAACATAGTCAGCCCCGTTTATACCTTCATGTTCTTCAATAGCAAAAAGTTTATGTTTTAATCCATCTCTCTGGTTATAATACAAAGCCTGTGGTGTAAGTCTTGTAATTCTTTTAACATCTTCATCAGGTGTAAATTCACAAACTATTTCAAGAAGTTTAGATTTACCAGCACTTGCACGTGATTTCATTATACAGGATAAAGGATGATCTAATTTTCTTGATATGGCGCTAAGTATACAAATCTTTTTATTTAAGTATTCACCTACAAAACCCAATTTATCCATATCATAAATAATTTTATCAAGATAATCTTTACCCGTAATAGCGTATTTTATTGCTTCCTTTCTCTCTTGTTCAGATAATTCAATTTTCTGCGGAGTAGAATATTTGATTTTATTTTCTTCAAGTATCTTTTCAATATATTCCAGTATTTGAACTAATTCATCTTCAATAATAATAGATTCCGGATAATCAAGGTTAAACTTTTTTATAATCTTATCAATAAATCTTTCTCTGGCATTACTTGAGATAAGATTTAGATTATCGATATGAATTTTATTATCCCAATCCACTTTAATAAAAACATTAAGTTTTTCAGTTAAAAGTTTTGGAATGTTTTTAATTGTATATGTTTTATTTAAAAAATTAAATTGTAAGTCATCATTTATTTTAATAATTTTAATATCATTTTTTAAAGTCATAATTTCCACCTCCTCCTTAAAATCAGGGAACATCTTATTTTTCATTTTTGTTTTTTTTTCTTAATAAGTCTGAATAATCAGTGAATAATTTTTTTAATTTGGTATTCGCAAAATCAAGAGAAGTGGCAATTGACCTTAACTCCTGCTCATCAGAAATTGAAGCAATATAATGCAAAGCTGATGAACAGGAAGAAAGAATATCCAGATAAATTTGTGAAGTGTCAAAGAAGTCAATAAAGTGAGATTGATAATTCATAACTACCTCCTTTCAAGGAAAATTTTATTTGACTTCTCCCGAGAAAGTGGTAGATTATGAACTATCCAAAGCACTCTCTCGGGAGTGTTGCGGGGGCTGTCAGTTTTTTAGTTTTCCGACTGGGAACTGGCAGCCTTTTTTATTTATTATTTTTTTAAATATATCTTTTCACAAGCTTTCCTTATTAATTCTACAATAGTATCAGGTTTTTTTGATTCTTCTTTTAATTTTTTTCTAATATTTTCAAGTTTATTTTTATGGGCTATTTCAAGCATTGCCGCATATAATTCATTTGAAAAGCTAACAGGCATTTTGTGTTCTGTATCCTTCTTTTTTTTAATCATAATTTAATTTCCTATTAAATATATTAATACCTTAATATTAATATTATATACATATAAAAATATTTAGTCAAGTAATTTTTTGATTTTTTGTGGTTTATAAATTTATCAATCTGGAATGAAAGGGATTAATATAACTTAAGCACAGTTATAGTAGTAATAAAAATTAGATTATTTTTAACAAGAAGGAAATATATGATCGAATTAATTATATTAATAATTACTTTGTTGTGCGAAACAAAAACGGAGTGATCAATCCGATTAAAAAAAGAAAAATCAACTTTAATATACTTGTTTTAGTGGTAGGATGAAATTTTTTTTCACTTTCTCTAAGATATTTTTCACGAGATATGCGTCCATAAGCATAAGCTGTTAAAAGTGAATCCTTTTCCATTAACTACCTCCTCTTTAAATTTTTTTTATATAATAATTTTAAAGCAAATTCCAGTTGTAATAAAAAAGTTTGACTATTCACTTTGTAATTATGCAATTTTTCTTTTTGAAATATATATTTAGTTGGTGCATCAACTATTAAATAAAAATAATAGTTTTTATTTCGAATGTCAAGGGAAATAATTTCAAAACATACTAAGCTATGATATTTATGTCCCTTTTTTCTTGTATTATACTCTTCATCTACATCCTCGGTGATTAATTTTTTCTTTTTATTTTTATAACAAATATATGATAAACAAGTTTTTACTTCATGTGTATTATCAAAATCTATACAACTATTAGCATATTGACCCATATAAGGAAAGTTAATAACTTTTTCCCTGCCTTTTATTAAATGTATTATTGCACAAACATTATTTTTAGAATTATATAAAAATGAATTATAATAATTTTCTATACAAGTTAATATATCTTCAATTAATCGCTTTATCGTTCCCTCGGAAATTTCAAGCTCTCCTTCCCAAAGCAATGCAAATTTCTTAGTAATTGCAGATTCAAGGCTTTTACGTATATTTCTATTTTTTTCTGTTTTCTTTTTAATTCTATGTTGATCAGCCCAAAAAAGAAAATTATGAAATATTAATATAAATATTAAGTAACCATCCAACCTTTTATTATTAATATAATAGCTTACAACCAATAATATTATTTGCATTAGTAAAACAAAACATGCAAATCTCCAGTTTTTTCGAATTATTGAATCTGGCGCAAATGAGAAAATATAAAACTGATAAAGTTTCTTTTTAATTATTTTATTCATTGTATATAATTTAATTATATTAAATATTTTTAAATAGTCAATAAAAGTTTTAATAATAGTTTTATTTTTTTATAAAAAATCAACTGTCATAGTTTACGGTTATCAATAGCAACATCGATTTTTAAAAATGGAACTGACATAATATATATCCATAAAAGATATTGGGATATAGTCTTTCAGAGTCAACGACGTTGATAAACACGCAAGTGGAAATAACTGATTTAAAAGCAGATTAAAAGAGAAGTCATCCAAAAGAATAAAAAGGAAATTTTTATTCAAGCAAAAAAGAAGAAAATTTTTTAAAAAAAAGGGGAAGGGGGAGGATTGCATCCCTGCAATCCTCATATTGTAAAAAGCACAGGGATGTGATTTTTACATTCAGTCTATAAAGCTTACCTAATTCTTATAGAGGAAACACCATCTGTAAAACCCAGGATAAGGAGGGCGGGTGGGAATAAAAAAGGAGAAAATCCGATTGAAAATAACAGGCAAACAATAAAACAACAGCACTGGCTGGCGTGGTTTTTGCTTCTTTCTGCAAAAACCATGACAGCCAGAACTCATTAGGATTAGCGTTCTTATTAGTATCAGCAGAGGATTTTCTACCAATTGGGTTGGGACAGGTTCCGAGGACAGTGCGGAAGCCAGCCGATAGGCTGGCTGAAGCCTGTCCGCAGGAAACTGGGGGTTGGGATTATCTTCTGGATTTATTATTCATTCTAAATATGTAAAATTGAGGCTTTAGCTGGAAGGCGATTTTATCTTTATTCTTCTTGAATTTATTTATTTAAAATAAAAGAGGTGGAGTGTCTCAAATGGGAAACGTCTAATATAGACTTAAAGCCTAAAGATACGTTGTAAACTTTCATTCCCTTATGCTTACTATTCTCTGGGAGCTCACTCCACCCATAATAAATATGGAGTATTATTTTAAAATTTCAATTATTTTTTAGGATTTTTTTAATCTGTTAGGATTCCCTCTTGTCGTTTTTTGGGGGAACCCCCAAAAAAGATACCATGTCGTTTTGATTGACTGCATTATAGGACACAATTGGTTTTATGTTCAATAAGGTCTTAAAGCTAATAACCAATGAATAAAAAACAATAGGAAGGAAAATTTTAAATAAAGTATTAGAATACACTGATAAAAACTAAAGTGTTTTTTCCATTAATTCTGGTTCATTTGATAATTCCTTATAGCCATGCTTTTTATACCATGAAATTAACCTGTCTTTTGAAATTGCATATTCCTGTGAAAGTTGCCACCCATTCCTGCTGAATGTTGCCACCCTT
>CBDVEP010000072.1:0-15520 GCA_965373035.1 uncultured bacterium | reverse complement strand
AATCAGGAGGTATATAAAAAATGAAAAATTTAAAATTAATTTTATTTTTAATGTTTACATTTTTTTATTTGGGTATAATGCAGGCAATTGCATCTGACCCTGGAAGTTCAGCATTAACAATACTAGAGACTCCCATAGGAACACGGACATATTCAATGGGTGATACAGGAGTATCAATTGCAGATGATTCAGAGGCAGTTTATATAAACCCGGCAGGACTTTTGCAATTAAAAGCAAGTGAGTTTGGTGGTGTTTATTATAATGGGTTTTGTGATACAATGTTTATAGCAGCACAATATGCACATCCATTTTTAAAAGATTCAGGAACTATTGGTTTTAGTATTATAAGTATGAATTCAGGTGAAATAGACCTGAATTATTCAACAGGGCTAACAGAAAGATTAGATGGTGAATCAACAATGGTATTTTCAGGTTCTTATGCATATCAAATTTTAAGAAAGATTAAAATGGGTGTAAATTTAAAAATAATAAACAGTAAATTTTTGGAAAATAATTCAACAACAGCAGCAGCAGGAGATATAGGGATATTAACAGATTTCCTGGATGAAAAAGTAAATGCCGGATTAGTTATAAATAATATTGGGAGCAAAGCAAAATATCTTAATGTTTCACATTCACTGCCAGTAGGGATAAAATTCGGTGCCTCAACCGAGTTAAATATAAAAGAACAATATCCATTATTATTAGCCTTTCAATTAAACAGATTATCTGATAATAGATTTATATTTAATTTTGGAACAGAATTTGAACCATTTACAGGTTCAGCACTCCGGGCAGGTTACCAAATAGGAGAAGATACAAGTTTATTTACATTTGGAATGGGAGTAAAAGTTAAAGATTATAAAATAGATTATGCAATATCACCACAGGAGATAAGCACTACTCATCGTATTTCATTTATGATAAAGATGTGATTAGGCTATAGATATAATGAGAATTTGTTTTGGAATTAATCATAAGCGGATTTTATTACTTTAAGAATAAAACACTAAAGTGTAAAATCCAAAGTCTTTTTCGTAAGCCGAGACTTAAGTCAATATAGTAGGTAGCCGAGACTTAAGTCTCGGCTACCAGCCAGCATGTTAATGATAAAATTCATTAAGTCTGTATTTTTTGTTTGTAGTAGGGGAGACTAAAGTCTCCCCTACATGTCTTTTCAAAAGCTTTTTATAAATTACATGTAAGGAATAACAATAAGGAGGGATAAAGTAATGAAGATAATTAAAAGTATTATTTTTTTAATAATAGTATTGTGCATAATATTTACTGGCAACAGCATTATCCGGGCAGCAGAAGCAGATGTTGTCTGGACAAGAACTCATAATGGAAGTGGGAATGATAATGATAAAGGCAATGGAATAGCAGTTGACAGTAGTGGGAATGTTTATGTGACTGGCGAGGAACATAATGGTATAAATTATGACATCTGGGTGCGAAAATATGATAAAGATGGGAATGTAATCAGGGAAGTAACTCATGATAATGGCGGTACTGATAGAGGAAATGATATAGCAGTTGACACAAGTGGCAATGTTTATGTGACTGGATATGAAACAGTTGTTGGTGAAGGAAATAATATATGGGTGTGTAAGTTTAGTAATAATGGTATTGGAATCTGGACAAATACTTATAATGGAGTTTCTAATAGTTATGATAAAGGTAATGGCATAGCAGTTGATAATAGTGGAAATGTTTATGTTACTGGATATATAACTACTGGGACAGGAAATGACATCTGGGTATGTAAGTTTGACAATAATGGTAATGGAATCTGGACAAATACTTACACTAGTTCTGGTAGTTTCTCTGATAGAGGCAAAGGCATAGCAGTTGACACCAGTGGCAATGTTTATGTGACTGGTGATGAATATGTTATTGGTGAAGGAAATAATATATGGGTGTGTAAGTTTAGTAATAATGGTATTGGAATCTGGACAAATACTTATAATGGTAATGCTAATAATAGTGATCTAGGCAATGGCATAGCAGTTGACACCAGTGGAAATGTTTATGTTACTGGATATGAACATAATGGTGCAAATTATGACATCTGGGTGAGGAAATATGATACAGATGGAAATACAGACTGGACAAGAACTTATAATGGAGTTGCTAATGGTTATGATAAAGGTAATGGCATAGCAGTTGATAATAGTGGCAATGTTTATGTTACTGGGTATGAACATAATGGTTTAGTGCAATATCATAATATCTGGGTGAGGAAATATGATACAGATGGAAATACAATCTGGACAAGAACTTATAATGGAGCTGATAATGATGATAAAGGTAATGGCATAGCAGTTGATACCAGTGGTAATGTTTATGTAACTGGATATGAAGAGGTTGCAGTATGTTCCAGTGACATCTGGATTCGTAAATATTCCTGTAATTTAGAGATTGGTTCTGGAAACCTGTCAAAACCACAGACAGGAGAAATATATCAGGCTGATTTTACAGCCACAGGTGGAACAGCTCCTTATGAATGGTCTTTAGCATCAGGTTCTCTACCTTTAGGCCTTACTTTATATCCGGATGGAGCAATAAGTGGTATTCCCCTTTCTGATGATGAGGCTGTTTTTACTGTAAAAGTAGAAGAGTCTTTTGGAGGTATAGATGAACATACTTTCACGGTCAATTCTGTTAATAACAGCATTGCTTCAGGTAAAATAAAAGTAATTGGTGGTGAAAATGGTTATGTTAATCCTGATAAAAACGAACAAGCTAAGATAATATTTAATGCAAAACAATCCGGTAATGTTAAAGTTAAAATATATACATTAAGCGGGCAGCTTGTAAAAGAGATTTCACAGGATGTAAAAGAAGGTATAAATACTGTTTATTGGAATGGATTGAATAAAGAAAATAAAAAAGTTGCAACTGGTATATACATTGTTTTTATTAATGGTGCCGGCATAGACACCAGTTCCAAGGTAGCCGTTGGAAGATAAATCAACAGCTTGATTAATTTAATTTTTTACCAATATCTTTTCTGTAAAACATATTTTTGAAATGTAATTTTTTAAGAACAGAATAAGCTTTTTTTCTGGCTTCTTTAAAATTATTTGACAGGGCTGTTATATTCAATACCCTGCCTCCATTTGTTAATAAAGTATTATTATTTATTTTTGTTCCGGCATGAAAAATAACAATATTTGGGTCAAGAATTGATTTAATTCCACGGATTTCATATCCTTTATTATATTTTCCCGGATATCCTTTTGACACAGCAACAATAGTCATAACTTTTTTATTAAACCATTTTATATTACAATTTTTTAAATTGCCCTTGTTTACAGATTGCATTATATCAATAAGGTCTGTTTGTAATAATGGCAATATAACCTGTGCCTCAGGATCACCAAAACGGCAGTTAAATTCAAGCACTTTAAATCCTTCTTTTGTTTTAATCAGCCCGGTATAAAGTACTCCCTTGTAAACAATTCCTTCTTTTTTTAAAGTCTTAATTAATGGCTTTAAGATATTATTAAGTATTTCATTATAGTCTTTTTTACTGATAGTAACAGGAGCAAAAGTTGCCATTCCCCCTGTATTAGGTCCTTTATCAAAATCCTGTAATCTTTTATAGTCACGTGACAGGGGCATTACAGAAAAGGTCTTGCCATCGACAAAACTTAAAACTGTAAACTCTCTTCCTTCAAGGAACTCTTCTATTATGACTTTGCTGCCTGCCTGTTTGAATATTTTTTTATTTATTATATTATCAAGTATTTTCTCTGCTTCCTTAATGTTTTTTATAATAAAGACACCTTTTCCCCTGGCAAGACCATCTGCTTTTATTACTATTGGGAAATTTGTTTTTTTTATATGTTTTACTGCTTTATTATAATCTGTAAACAATTTATATTCTGCTGTTGGAATATTGCCTTTTTTCATTATTTTTTTAGCAAAGTCTTTACTCCCTTCTAATTGGGCTGCTTTTTTTGAGGGTCCAAAGATGGAAAGGTTATTTTTTTTAAAAATATCTACTATGCCATTTGATAATGGATCTTCAGGCCCGACAATGGTTAAATCTATTTTTTTGTTTTTGACAAATTTTATAAGTTGTGTAAAGTTTTTTTCATAAGGAATATCCGGGTAACATTCTGCATAATCATACATACCTCCATTGCCTGGAATAGCATGAATTTCTGAAACTTTAGAAGATTGTTTTAATTTCCAGATGATTGTATGTTCTCTGCCACCGCTTCCAATTACTAAAATTTTCATTTTTTAAATCTTTCTCCTTTTTATTTTATTCAATAATTACATGATTATTTTTTATTTTAATTTTTTCCTCACATAAAAGTTTTACAACATAAGGTAATATTTGATGTTCTCCTTTAAGAACCCGTTTTTGTAATATTAAAGGAGTATCAGTATTAAGAACCTTGAATTTTTTTTGCATAATAATAGGTCCATGATCATATTTTTCATCTACAAAATGAACAGTTGCTCCTGTTTCCTTTTCTTTTGCATTTATGACTGCTTCATGGACATGAATACCATACATGCCTCTACCTCCGAATTTTGGCAACAGAGCAGGATGTACATTAATAATTTTCATTTTATAATGCTTGATAACTTCTTCAGGGATTTTTTTTAAAAAACCAGCAAGAATAATATAATCAATGTTATATCTTTTTAATGTTTTTAAAATTTCATTAACATAATTATTATAAGTTACATGATTTTTTTGCTGGATTATATAAATATCAATCTTATATTTTTCAGCTTTTTTTAAAGCAGGTGCATTAGGATTGCTGCTTATTAATAATTTAATAGAAGCATTAATTTTTTTTTGATTTATATCTTTTTGAATAGCTTCAAAATTAGTTCCGCTTCCTGAAATAAAAACAGCAAGATTTTTTTTGTGTTTATTCATTCATATGTAAGAAAATTATGCTAAAATTTAATCTGGTTTAAAGAAGTTTTATTCTTTTGAAATAGCAAAAAAGATCAAACCAACTACGATTAAGATCCCTCCTAATGACCCTTTAATTAAAATTAATAAAGCTTTATACCACCCAAGACAAGGAATACCTGCAACCTCCGGCAAATATAAAAACAAGCCAAATAATATTAATATAATTCCTAATAATATTTTTAAAATTACTTTCATTTTATGTCCTCCTTGTATGTTACCATTTATCTTTTATTTCACTGCCATCATAATTTGCCAGTTCATCAACCCTGCAATAACCTTCCAGATGATCAATGTAAAGATAGACTTTTTTATAAAATACTTTTTTTAATGGATTTTCAATGATAATAGCTACAATTCTTAAAGCCCTGTAATCAGGGGAAGCTGAGGAAAGCTGAAATATTTTTTTATCAATATCACTAATTTCAATTTTTTTCCACCCATAAAAATTAAGGACAAAAGGATTACATTCAAGTATTTGAATACAATTCATATAGTCTAAAAACATTATTTTTATTGTCAAAGGGGTGTTTCTACTATTTAACCAGAAAGATATTTTTTTACATATCCCCGGTATAACTACTTTATGAACAGGCATAATAAATTTCCTGGTATCACCAATATCATCCATTTTAATTTTAGCTCCAAGACATTTTTTATTTTCTTTCCCGCTTAATGCCTTAGGACATCCTCTAACAATAGTTACCAGGGGGTCTCTATTTAACCACTTGTTATTAAAATTAAAAGTGTTTATAACAGGCCATATTGCACAGGTTTCAAAATCATCCACAATATACCATTTCCACTCTCCTTCTTTTGTAGCAGATTTTGTCTGTGCAAATAATAAATTAGAGAAAATTAATATAATAATGATTATGCTGATTTTTTTCATGTGGACCTCCTCTTTTAATGAAAGGTTATAATCTCATTGTAATAAAATGAAAATAAAAGTCAATAAAAATTTATTTCTTTAATTTTTTCCCTTGATTTTTTATTAGTGTATAGTATATTTTTATCTTAAAAATTTTTATTTGGTTTTAGGAAAAAAAGAAGTTAATGTCGCAAATTTTTAGACCTACATTAAAAGAAGTTCCTGCTGATGCTGTTATAGATAGTCACAAATTAATGATTCGTTCAGGAATGATTCGCAGACTTTCTTCAGGATTATATTCTTATTTACCTTTAGGTCTTAGAGTTTTTAGAAAAGTAGAAGAAATTATTCGGCATGAGATGAATAGTGCAGGTGCCCAGGAGTTTTCTCTTCCCATACTTACTCCATCTGAATTATGGAAAAAAACAGGTCGCTGGGAAATATTTGGCAAGGAATTAATCAGGATAAAAGATAGAAACAATCACTGGAATGCTTTAGGTCCGACTCATGAGGAAGTTTTTACTGAGATTGTAAGAACTGAAATAACTTCTTATAAACAATTGCCTGTTAATTTTTATCAGATTAAAACAAAATTTCGTGATGAGATCAGACCTCGTTTTGGAGTTATGCGGTGTAGGGAATTTACAATGAAGGATGCCTACAGCTTTGATATTGATAAAAATGGTCTTGAGGAATCCTACAATAAAATGAGAAAAGCATATCAGAATATTTTTAAACGCTGTGGCCTGGATACAGCCATAGTCCAGGCAGATACAGGTGCTATGGGAGGAACACGGTCTGAAGAATTTATGGTTGTTTCAGAAATTGGTGAGGAAACACTTGTTATTTGTCAGAAGTGCTGGTATTCAGCAAACCTTGAAAAAGCAGAAAGTAAAGAAAGCAAAGAGTATCAAAAAGAAGATATGAAGGAATTGAGAGAAGTTGATACCCCGGATAAAAAAAGTATTAAGGAGTTAATGGAATTTTTTAAAGCACCCCCTGAAAAATTCATTAAAACAATTATTTATATGGCTGATGAAAATCCTGTTATGGTATTAATAAGAGGGGATCTGGAGATAAATGAAACTAAATTAAAAAATTTGTTAAAAGTTACTGATTTAGAACTTGCAGATGATAATACTATTAAAAAAACTACAAAAGCAGATGTTGGCTTTGCAGGACCAGTTGGGATAAAAAATATTCATGTTTATGCTGATTTTTCCATTAAGTCAATTTCTAATGCTATTACCGGAGCTAATAAAACAGATAAACATATTATAAATGTAAATTTAGATAAAGATTTTCAAGTTAAAACATTCTCAGATATCAGGACTGTAAAACAAGGTGATTTATGTTTGCAATGTAATTCAAAGTTAATTTTTAAAAAAGGTATCGAAGTAGGGCATATTTTTAAGCTTGGCTATAAATATACTGAAAATTTAGATGTTAAATTCCTTGATAAAGATCACAAGGAGAAACATCCCATTATGGGCTGTTATGGTATTGGTGTGGACAGAACAATTGCAGCTATAATTGAACAATCCCATGATAAAGATGGAATTATTTGGCCTATAACTACAGCTCCTTTTGAAATCAGTATTATTCCTATTGTAAGGGATAATAAAAAATATATGGATTATGCTTTTTCATTATATAAAGATTTAAAAAATGATTATAATGTTATACTGGATGATAGAAAATTTTCTCCCGGGTATAAATTTAAAGATGCTGATTTAATAGGCATCCCTGTTAAAGTAATTTTAAGTGAAAAGAATCTTAGCTATGATAAAGTAGAAATAAAATTACGAAACACAGGAAAAAGTGTTTTAGTTGATAAAAACAAAGTTTTATCTGAAATTAAAAAAATTATAAAGGAAGAGTATAAAAATTATGAAGTTTAACAAAGATTTTTTTTTAAGCTTAATTTCATTGATTTTAATTCCAGTATATCTTCATACAGCTATTATCTTTAAGGATGTACCCCGCAATCACTGGGCTTATGATGCAATAAAAGAACTGGCGGACCGCGGGATAATTGAAGGATATGGGGGCAAAGTTTCTAATAAGTTTAAAGGATATAAAACATTAACCAGATATGAGTTTGCCCATGCATTGGTAAAGACTATCCGCAAACTTGAAGCTGAGATAGGAGTTACAAAAGCTACTGGAGTAATTGATGAAGTGAATGTTAATGAAGTACTGCAAAAAAGTGGTTTAAATGCAAAAGATATGGAGTTGTTAAAAAAATTAATACTTGAATTTCAGAAGGAATTAGAGGATATGAACTTACGCGTAACAGAAGTAGAAACCAAGGTAAGGAATATGGAATTGTCACAGCCAAAAACCACACTTTATTTAAGTATTGGAGCGGCTATTTTATCTGTTGTGGCTTTGATTATTTCTATTGCTAAATGATTATGTTAAAATGAAAATTTTTATTTTTGCTTATGAGATATATTATACTATTTATTATAAATATGCTTTTTTTATCCGGTGTTTTATTCTCACAGGAAGCTGTAAAAAAAACAAACTCATCTGAGCTTTTATCATTAGACCAGAAACGGATTATTTTTATACATACTACTTTAAGTAATTCATCTAAAAAAGATTTAATTAAACTCTGCAGGAATTTAAAAATCAGTCCTAAAGGAACGAAAAAGGAGCTTATTATACGAATCAAATCTTACCTGTCATTAACTGAAAAAGATGATAAAAGTGAAAAAGAACAAAGAGAAATAACAGATATAAAAGATGTGGTAATTATTGAAAATGCAGATGAGGGAGAATATTTAAAGATAAGTGATAACAACCATGAAATATTAACAGCAGAGGGAAATGTCCATTTAAGATATAATAAAATAAAGTTGAAAGAAGATAAAGTAAAATTAAATAATCAGACAAAGGAAATGTTATGTGAAGGAAAGGTTGTTTTATTAGATGGGTCTAAGGAGCTAACAGGTGAAAAAATTTTTTATAATCTTGATACAGAAATGGGGATTGTTTATCAGGGAAAATCCAGGATAGGGGATTTGATTTATAAAGGTGATAAAATTAAAAAAATACAGGATGATGCTTTTATTATTTCAAAAGGAACTTTCACCAGTTGTGATGAGGAGCCTCCTCATTATTATATAGAAGCTAAAAAACTATGGATTTATCCGAATAATAAAATTGTGCTTCTGGATGCATATTATGTTATTGCAGATGTTAAGGTTTTCTGGATTCCATTTTTTATTCGTTTTGAAAAAGGTACGGGAATTATCACATCCTGGGGCAAGAGAAGAGTAGAGGGATGGTATATGCAAAATACATTACGGTTTAGATTGTCAAAAGATGCAAAAGGAAATATTAAATTTGACCATTATCAGAAGAGAGGAGAGTATGCAGGGGTAGATTTACATCAGAACTCTAAGGATTCAGAGATTCTGTTATCTTCATCTGGTGCTTATGATAAAAAAATTTATGGTGATTCGAATATTAATCCTGATACAGGCGAGTTAGATAGAGAATACCAGGGAAAAGTTTCATTTAAAAACAGGCTTACATTTAACAGGGATTCTGAAAATGATAATTACAATACTACTATAAGAGCCAGTATGTTCAGACAATCAGATTATTCTTATATTAAAGACTTTGAAACATACAGACCAATAAAACCAGGATTTCATTACTATGATAAGCCTATTCTGCATAATGATTTATATAATCAGGATGTAAATAAATGGTACATTGATTTAACTGATATAAGGAAGAATTCATCTTTTTATATTAAAGCAAACTGGCATTTTCAGTGGAATCCAATTTTAGAAGAGTACCGGTTAAACTATGCTAATGTGCCTGAATTAAGTTATTCATTAAATGGTGTTTTAGGAGAAAGTCCTTCTCAACTTTCAACAACTAATACAAAGACAAATACAGGCTTTGGCTTTTACCCAAAAATCAGGTATAATACTTCTATTAAACTTACTCATCAGGATTATTTTGATGAGGATGGGAATTATATAAAAAGTATTGACAGCAGACTTTTTAATTTAAACATATCAAGATCATTTGGCCTTTATAATTTTATAAACTATAGGCCATCAGCCGGGATAGGTGATCAGGCATACTGGGCATACGATGTGGACGAGAGTGAAAAAAAGAATAATGAAAGGAATTCTTATAGTTATGGAAATTTAGGTCAGGCTTTGCAGTTAGGCCCATCCAGTTTTTATTTTAATTTTAATCATGCCTTAAAATGCAGGTTTAAAGAGCCGGATGAAAGTAATGAATATGGAAAAATTGTGTCACATTCTCTGGGATTAGGGCAGAGTAGTGTACCATTTTCCGGCTTGACATTTCGGGCAAACACCTCTTATGATTTAAGGACTAAAAAAGGAGAAAAACTGGTAGGAATTAAAAGGAACAGATTTAGTAATTTAAATACACAATTAAATCTTACAGCCATTAGAAATATTTCAATTTCTGAAAGATATATTTACAGCATACGTTATAATAAACCCTTAACCAGTAATCTAAATTTTAATTATTCCATAAAGGATATTTCTTTTCCAATTATTAATAAAATAGATAGATTTACTTTTAATTCAATATGGAATCATAATATTCAAAATCCAAGAAACAGTAATTTAAATTTAAACAATACTTTTGAAGTTAAAATCAGTAAAAATTGGCGGTTTAATTTATCAACACATACTGTTAATGAGAAATTATATTTATATTCAAAATCCCTGGCAAAAAAATATGAGATTGAAGAAACAGAAAAAAATGTTGGTGAATATGAACATAGGAATTTTTTTGTTGATCTTTTTAATTCGATTAATATTTTCCAGCCTTCTAAAATGCAGAATTCCTATTTTAAATTAAAGAGTGCTAATATCAGCGTGCTTCATGACCTTCACTGCTGGGAGATGGCTTTTGGTTATACTTTATCCCAGCGGTATTTTAATTATGGCAGGATTACTCAATATCCTTATTTTGAACATTCCTTTTATTTAAGAATTAATATGAAGATTGAAACAGAGCTGGGAGTTAAAGAAGAATATCAAACAGAACCCCCTGAAGTAGAGTAGTGGGGGACGGTGCGTCACTATCTATCAAAAGGCGCAAGAAGTACTTCATAACTTTTTCTTTCCCCTTCTATTTCACTGATAATCCCATGAGCATCTTTTAATCGTTTTGTCAGAGTAGATATAATAAAAATTGCTTTATTAGGATCTTTTCTAATTGTAGAAATAAAAATTTTTCGGTTTCCAACCATTATTTCACTATCTTCTATTGCTTTTGCTGAAGCACTTCGTTTGCTTTGATTAAACATACTCATTTCACCAAAGAATTCATCAGTACCCAGTATAGCAAGTTCAATTTCTTCATTATTTATGGTTTTAAAAATTTTTATTTTACCGGTGACAATAAAAAAAATTTCTTCTCCTGTTGAGCCTTCTTTTAAAATCAGAGTTCCTGCTGAAAAATGTTTTTTATTCATAAAACCTCCTGTATTTAGTCTTTAGAGTAAATATTTATACTCTTGTCTCTTGTTATAAAATTTAATCAATTGATTTTTGATTTCAATTTAAATTTCAAAAATTCTTGACATTTGAAATAAAATGAATAAAATATATCGTTTTACTATGCCGGAGTGGCGGAATTGGTAGACGCAACGGACTTAAAATCCGTCGGGTGAATAACCTGTCCCGATTCAAGTTCGGGCTCCGGCATATATAATTCTTCAAATATCAATAGTTATAATGATTCCATTCTATATCCATTAGTCTGATTTATTTCCTAAAATAAGTAATGTAACACTGGTGTAACACTTGTTTTTAATTGACAAGAAAATTAATATATAGTATAATTCTATTTAGCATATAATAAGAGGGAGGTAATTAAAATGATAATATTTTTAGGAATTTTAGGAGTGATTGCATTTCTGTGGGGATTAGCAATTATGAATAAAAAGATTGACATTATTTCTAAGTGTGGTATAATATTAATTATATCTTGAATATTTTTATATGATTTAAAAAGAGAGTGAAAAATGAAAAAAAAGATCAAAAGGAATAAACCTAAGGTGAAAACAAAACCGAAAGAAATGGAATTTCATTTTTTAAAAACAAATAACTATAGATCTTTTTATATTGATGGTGCTTTTGGAGGTATTACACCTTCTGGATTATTAGCTATGGATTTATTTTTAGAAAGAAGACCAACTCCAAGAAAAATGATTCATGCAATAGAAGAAAATGGTAAATTAGGAAGTGTGATTGAGAAAGAAACGAAAGAAGGTATTATTAGGGAGATTGAATGTGGTTTAATTATGAATATTGATACTGCTATAAAAATAAAGGATTGGTTAGATGGGAAAATAAATGAATATAATAAGATGATGAAGATTATTAAGGAGAAAAAATGAGTTTAGATGTTTTAAATTTACATAGTGAAATAGTAATACCAAAAAGAAAATTGCTTTTTTTAAATAATAAAAATGATAGTAATGAAACAGATAACGACTATTCATTATGTGAGACATCAGAATCTAAATCTCAAGTGCGTGTAGTCACTTTTCCAAATGCTATTATTTATACAAATCAAGGAATGAAAAAGATTTCATATACTCAACTTGATGATTTATATCATCCAAATTATCAGTTAAAAAAACCTCTTGAAGTAAAATTTATTCAAGAAGGTTCTGAACTAATTGGAGAAATAGAAATTTTAGCTTTATATAGTTTTGGTGAAGATAAATTCTCGATATTAAAGGATTTAATAAGTGATGTAATAGAGTTATTTGAAGATATAACTAAAATGGATGATAATCAGTTAGGGAAATATCCTAGAAAGTGGAAGGATATATTAAAAAATTATATAAATAAAATATAATAAAATATTTTTGCAAATTTATGGAATTTGAAGCTAAAAAAGATGAAACAATATTACCGTTTACTGAAAAAGAAATTAATAATAAGGTAGTAAGTAAAGTACAACCAGTCTTCCCAGGAAAAAAGCAAAAACATCCAAAAGGTGATATTTATTACAATGGTATTCTAATGACGCGGGTAAAATTACCAAATCCTCATCCTAATAAATCAATGAATGAAAGCAAATCTAAATATATTGCCAACGCATTATTATTAAAACATTCACAATTCAACAAATTAATTAAATGTACTATGAAAGGTGGTGAATACTATAAAATTATTTCAAAATATAAATAATTTAAATAAGTGTAGAAATATGTGTAACACCAGTGTAACAAGGTTTGTATATATCGGTGAAGATAGTGGAAACTATGGAAACAGTGCAAATGCTGTTGTTGAAAAGCTTGCAAAAGATCTTAGTAAGGATTTCCCTGGATTGAAGGGTTTTTCTCGTGCCAATGTATTTAATATGAGGCAATAGTATTTTTTTTACTCTAATGCTGATCAAAAAGTCCAACAACTTGTTAGACAATTACCATGGGAACATAATATTCTATTAATAAATAAGATTAAAAGACATAGCAGTATAAATACTACAATGGAAATCTATGCTCATGTAATGGATGATTATAAAAGACTGCTATAAATAAATTGACTTTTAGCCGAAAATATAATTAAGGAGAGATAATTATATAATTTTATAAGTAAATATAAAATAATATGTTGACGTTTTTTTTTAATGTGGTAAATTATTATTGTACGGAGGTTAACAATTGATTTCAAAATCTATAAATAGTAGTAAAAATACTAAAAGAAAAAGACGGACTAGAATTATTAAATTAAGAGGTTATATTGAACAAAAATCAGATAACAATTATTTTGGTGTTTGTTTGGATTTAAATTTACATGTTCATGGAAAATCACTTCAGGAAACTCATTTAAAATTAAATCAACTTATTAAATGGTATATAAAAGATGCAATAAAAAATAAGGAAATTGCTAAATTTATTCCAAGGAGAGCTCCGGCAAGATTATATTTAAAATATTATAAATTTAAATGTATTTTTCTTATAATTTTTCATATTCATAAATTTTTTGAAACTTTTCAAATTCAAGAAGAGTGTGAATATGCCTGATTCTTCATCATATTCTCCCAAAGATATAATAAAAGTATTAAAATCATTTCAATTCAATTTTTCAGTTAAATTTGGTAATAGTGAAGTATATATAGGTATTTATAAAAATATAAAAAGAAAAGTAATTGTTGATACAACGGTTTCACTTTATTCTAAAGATGGATTGGTTTCATTAATATCTCAAACTGGGATTCCACAAAAAAAATTTAATAAATCTTTAAACTGTAATAAACCTGAAAAAAAGCACGGTCCAAGTAAAAAAAATCATAGACCAAAAGAGAAAAAGAAGAAATCAGGATTTAATCCTGGCAAAGGAAGTAGAAAAAAATACAAAGCATAAAAGTGTAGTATTTATTAGTCAATTAATAATTGAGTGTAACATCAGTGTAACACAGTTTGTATATATCAGTGGAAATAGTGGAAACTATGGAAACAGTGGAATAGCTTAAATATTGCTGTTTATATAATTATAGATATTTGGTCATTTATAGAAATGACTGGAAAGGACTTAAAATCCGAAGTCCAGGGATTGACAAGTGCAGGATTTCACAGGGATGTGAAAAATCCTGCCGTCGGGTGAATAAAAGGTCTGTTTCTACATTTTTTTTTGAAATAGTTAATTAAATCGACAGCCTGAATAATATAATAAGAGGACTATTGTGAAAAAGATAATTTATTTCCTGATTTTTTTTATATTTTTCTCTCCATTTATATTTGCTGAAGAAATAGAATATTTAAAACTCAATTTAAATGTTTATAATAAATCTTCAGGGCAATTATCTGAAAGCCCTTCTAAATTAACTTATGTGCCAAGTACAAAGGTTGTTAATTTATATTATACATCTGGTTTTGTAAAGGTAGCTTTATTGTTTTCTAAATTAGACCGTGAAAAATTAATTTCATATCTTAATAAATATATAGAGTGGGAAAAGAAAGCCCAGGAGAAGGATGTTTATCTTAAAAAAAAAATAGGTGTATTGGATTTAGTAATTTATTTTAAATATTGTGACTTTTGGCATAAAGGGACTAATATTGTTGCTACTATATGGTTTCTTACTCAATATAAAAATCGGCATCAGTTTATAATACATTTTATTAAAACTATAAGTAAACAGGATAGATTTATTTCTTTTAAGCCTGAATCTTTATATTTTGATTATAATGATGTTTTAAAATTTAAAAAGATTATTAATAAAGATTTTATTGAAAAAGAAGTAGAAAAAGCAAAAGCAAAACAAAAATCTATGTATGAAGAATTTAAATAAATAAGGCACTTTATAAATATCTTGACAATTTTTTATGATATTATATTTTAATTTAATTGTTTAAAAAAGGTTTTGAGATACTTAACCTTTTGCTCTTTTAATTAAGTAAAAGGAGAAATTATATGGTTTTTAATATTATTTTATATAAATGCAAGAGTCAGTTAATTAAAGGGCTTACTGAAAAGCCCATTGATAATTATAAAAAAATCATTTCTATTACAAGAAAACCAGAATTTTTACATCTAAAAAAGGAAAAACAAAAAGGAATCATTATTTATGACGGGCAAGAAAGAGATAATGTAAAGAAATTTTTTAATGAAATAAACAAAAGAGGGAATTATTCATTATTATTTTTAATGCCACTAAAAGAGTCAAAAAATTTTGAT
>CBDVEP010000071.1:0-15617 GCA_965373035.1 uncultured bacterium | reverse complement strand
CTTTAACCAGGTCCTGAAACCATCGATTAATTCTATTAAAATTAGAATGGATATACCATGAAAAACCACTTCCATTTTGGGAAAAAGTCAAGCCATAACTGCCATTACTTATAACATTTATCCATGGTTTAGGTGTCATTGAAGTTTTTATAATATAACTTCCTTCATCGTCAAAATAACCGTATTTTGTTTCAAAAAACCTGCCCATTTAAAACTACTCCTCAATATTTTCTAATTACGAAAATCTTTTACTAAATTAATCATTTTAAATTAAATGTCAATAACTTTTTGATATTTTTTTTACTTGATTTTTTAAATATTTGTGTTATTTTATTATTAGTAAAATATTTTCGCAGTAAGAAAATATTCAGGAGGATATAATTATAATGAAAAGGGCAGGTGTAACAATTAAAAATAATGCTTTATTTATTAATGGAAAACCTGAGTATATTTATTCCGGTGAGATGCATTATTTCAGGATTAAGAAAAAAGATTGGCAGGATAGAATAAAAAAAGCAAAGAAAGCTAATTTAAACACCATAAGCAGTTATATCCCCTGGCGGTGGCATGAACTAAAAGAAAATAAATTTGATTTTAAAGGTAAAACATTCCCTGAAAGAAATTTAATTTATTTTTTAGATTTATTGAAAAAAGAGAAAATATATTTTATTGCACGTATTGGACCAATATGCCATGGTGAGATGATTGATGATGGTCTTCCTGAATGGATGTTCCCCAATTATCCTGACATCCGTCTTAAAAATTACGCCGGCAGGACAAATCCTTACTCATCCCTGATAGATTATCATCATGCAGATTATCATAGATTAATAAAAAAATGGTATTCTAAATTAATTCCCATTCTTAAAAATTATTTAATTACCAATGGCGGCCCTATTATACTTATTCAACTGGACAATGAAATATCCATGTTAAACTGGCTTACCCAATCACCAACTTATACCAAAGAAAGTAATAAATTGTTTAAAGCTTATTTCAAAGGTAAATTTAAAGATATTAAAATCCTGAATAAAAAATTTAAAACAAATTATAAGTCTTTTCAACAGATTAAACAGCCCAGTGGTGATTTTGATTTTAAAAAAGGAGCTTTATTATTTGAGTGGGAAGAATATTACAGGGAATTTTATGCGCTTTATTATAAGAAATTAAATGATTATTTTAATGAGCATAATATTTCTCTTCCTGTTATTGCTAACATCCCCCAGATTTATGATTATGATGTAAAAGGTAGAGGTAATATGGGAATTATGACAACCAGTATGTTTAAGAAATTCCCTAAATATGTCAGTAACATTATATTTGGCGGAGCCTATCAGTACCGACGGCTGGATTATGAAAATTTTACAGATGTCTCTGCCATGACTGAAATTATACGTCTTATCACACCGGATGAGAATCCTATGATATGTTGTGAAATGCAGACTGGAGTGATGTTTGATCGACCTGTTTTGTATCCTTCAGATGTTTCTCTTAACATTAAAACTTCTCTTGCAACAGGATTAAATGGCATTAATGGATACATGTTTGCAGGAGGGGAAAACTTTTTAAATATGGGAGGATTTGGAAACTATCATAACTGGCAGGCTGCTGTTGGGGCTTGCGGCAATCTTGCTGCTCATTATAATGTCATAAAGGAAGCAGGTGAAATTATAAAAAATTTTGCAGGAATTATTACCAGAGCTTTGAATGTGCATGAAATTAATATAGGTCTATACCTGCCATATTACCAGACAGAATATCTTAAAGGAGATTTAATCCAAAAATTAATGAGTAAACGGGATCAGAAATTTTTTGATGGCTTGCTCAGGCTAATTAGACTGGCGGGGTATAATTATCGTTTTATTGACCTGAAGGATATTGAAAATGAAAAGCTATCTCAACTGGATAATCTCTGGATTTTCAGTCTTGAGTTTATGGATTGTGAAACCCAGAAAAAAATTGCTGATTTCATTAAAAAAGGTAAAAAAGTTTTCTTTTATCCAACTATTCCTGAATATGATTTGAATTATCAAAAATGTGATGCAATTAAAAAATTATTGAATATTAAAAATATAAATCACAAAGATATTGGAGCAAACAAAATTAAAAAACCAGGCAATTCATTTTTATATTATGGCGGTGATGAAGTTTATATGTTTCAGCCTGCATCTGAGAAAAACATAAAACCTCTTTTTTATACGGAAGATAACAATTTAACTGCTTTAAAGATGGACATTAATAAATCAAAAGTCATATTATGCGGTTTTGATTTAACCCATAAATTTGATTTCCAAATTGATTTTATAGAATCATTTGCAAAGATACTCGGTATAAAAAAAGAAATACAGAATAATAATAATAGAATTAATGCTATATTAAGAAGAGGTAAAGCTGATATATTATTTGCTGCAAATTATACTGAAATTACTGAAAATACAAAGATTAATTTAAAAACAAACCCTTTTCCCGTGGATTTCCCTGTAACCATGCAAGGCAGAACCAGTTGTTTTTTTATGACTAATTTTAAAATTGATAATGATTTGACTTTGTATTTTATCTCATCAGAAATAGTTAAATTAAGAAAATCCGAAAAAGAAGTAACTCTCCATTTAAAAGGTATTGAAGATGTAACTTTATGTTACACAGGAAAATATAAGCTTATGACTAAAGAAAAAATAAAAGTTCTTAAAGATAATAAAAAATATAAATTAATAAAAATTTTCCCTAAAACTGAAAGGTATCAGATTTGCTTTAGAAGATAGGCTTTAATTCACTCAGGTACTAATAATAATTCAAACCTTCTGTTTTTAGCCCTGCCTTCACGATTATCAGTTCCATCCGGATTCCTATTAGGAGCAACTGGTCGTGAAAACCATAAACCTTGTATTTCGATTCTCTTTTTAGTAATTCCCTTTCCAATTAAATAATCATAAACTTCCTTTGCTCTATTTCTTGATAATTCTAAATTATATTTTTTACTCCCAACAGAATCTGTATGTCCTTCGATTATTATTTTATAATCTGAATATTTTTTTAATAAATCAACAATGCAAGTTAAAGTAATTAATGCCTTATGAGTTAAATCAGCTTTTTTATATCTGAATTCTATATTCTCAAGAATTGGTCTTAATCCATCTGGAGTTCTTTTCATTAATAATGGAATTGTAAGAAATTTTTCAATAGTTTTAGTGTTGTTTGATACATCTGTAACTGTTAAAACAAATCTATACTTTACTCCACTTTCAACTAATTTTCCATTTTTATTCTTTCCATTCCATATTAAAGGCTTCCTGGAGAGTTTGTTTCCTTTATATTGCATAATAATACTTCCTGGGGTTTCTCCATTTACAGAATAAATTTTTAATTTCCAGCTTTTTATTTTATCATTAGCATTAAGGATATTTATATATAATAAATCATTTTTACTATCTCCATCTGGTGTAAATGATAATGGGCTTAATTTCATTTTCACATTAAGAATATAATTTTTAGGTTTAGAAATTTCTTTAGTATCTTTAGTTTCTTTAGTAACATAAATTTTTTTGGTTTTAATTGTTTTTTCAATTTTTTCAATTTTTTTAGGTCCTTCAGGTTCTTCAATATCTTCAGGTCTTTTAGGATGTATATATTTTATTTCACTATCATAAACATTTAGATATACTTTTTTGATATCTGTTTTTGATGTGTTGGTACTTGTACTGGTACTGGTACTAATAGAACCAAAGTGTATTTCCATTCCTAAATAATGCAGTGTTTCTTTTATTTTAGTAGAAACATAAGCATAATTTGCTTCTAAAATCATTTTTGCAATATTAAATTTATACCCAAAACCAAATGATAGATCCTGATAATCAGAATCAATAGAATAACCCGCGCTTACTGTTAATTTATCATAAAAAGTTGTATCAAATCCTATATTAATTTCACTATCTTTAAATTCCCGTAGTTCAAAATCCAGAGTCGTCTCATTCCTTATATATTTACTAATATTAAAAACAATAGAAGGGCCTGTTTTCATTTTATAAGGAGGAGAAATGATTGTCTTGATATTGGTATCAGGATTTTTATAAATTAATGGATTTCCAATATTTAGAAATGAAAGACCAAATTTGATATTATCTATTATTTTATTTTTTCTATTTTCATTAAAATTATAAAAATGATATATTGCTCCTAAATTTAACCCAACAGAAACTTTATTTTCATCTATATGCCTGGCTGTTAAAAATCTAAATCCTATCCCGGTAAATAATTTTTCAATAAAGATTAAAGAAATATTTAAATTTACTAAAAAAGTTTTATCTAATTTTTCATCTTTATCTTTTGCATCAAAAAATTTTATATTACCTGAAATAACATCAATTGAAGAAGGGTGTGAATAATATAAATCAAAAAAAGTATTATAACCCCTGATATCACCATAACTTAAAGATAAGCAAGAAAATGCTAAATCAGCAGAAGATGCAGGTGATTCTCCAAACAATTCTGTTTCTCCTGTTTTTCCACTATTAGCATTGGCAATTGCACTTGACTTTATTCCTCCTCTTTCTAATATTCGAGACTCATTAAATTCAGCAAAAAGAAAAGTTGAAAACAAAAACAGTATTAAGATAAAACTAATTATTTTTAATTTCATTCTATATCCCCATAATTTTTTAAAAAAAAATATTATAATCTAAAACATCTATAATATACAACAATTAATAATTTTTTCAAGTAATTTATTTTAAATATGCTTACTAAAACATGAAACAATTACAAAACTAATAATCCCGGATACTACAGGAGTAGCTAACCACCCTATCATAATGCTTAATAGAGTTTTTAAATTTATGGTTCTCATACCTTTTATAATCCCTATACCTAACACTGCTCCTACAATACCCTGGGATGTAGAAACAGGAACACCAATTTTAGCATAAATATGGACTGTAATAGCCACAGTAAGTATAGTAATTAGAGCTGAAAAAGCATCCAGGGGCACTAATTTTTTTCCTACTGTGTACATAACATTCCTGCTATAAGTAATAACTCCAAAAGAAATACTAATTGCTCCTATTATAGCTAAATATTTTGGCGATATATCTATTGTATTAGCAAAAACTCCTACTACATTTGCTACATTATTAGCTCCTAAAGCATAAGCTCCATAAGCTCCGCTAATCACAAGACCTGCCCTGAGTATATAATCCAATGTAATTAAACTTAAGTTCATACTATTAAGAATAACACTAAATATGGAATATAATAAAATTGCAATAATAACTGCTCCAACAGGGGTACCAACCCAGCATATAATTACTTTTGTTAATCCATTAAAATTAAATTGTGAATTATAAACCCCTATGCCTAAAATAGCTCCTACAACTGCCTGAGAAGTGGAAACAGGCAATTTTAAGCCTGTCATCAGTGTTACAGATATAGCTGCCGCAATAGTTGTAATTAAAGCTGAAAATAGATTTTGATTTGTTAAACCACTTAATGTTTTAATTCCTTCTGCACCCTCAAAGTAAGCTCCTAATATAACAAATAAAGAAGTTAATAATACTGCTGTTCTAAACCGCACCATTCTTGAGGAAACTGCTGTCCCAAAAACATTAGCCGCATTATTAGCTCCTAAAGACCATCCCAGAAAAACAGCTGAACTTAAATATAATAAATTCATAATTATATACTTATACTTTTATTTTTATGTTAATAATAGTTGCCATATCTGCAATTTGTTCACCATAATCTGATATACTGCCAATTTCTAAAACCAGTTCTTTAAGCAATATCCTGTCACATTTATGTATTGTCCTTGAAGAAAAAATTTTTAAAATCATTTCTCTTTCTTTTGTATCAGAAACACTTTCAATTTTATCCAGTATATCATTATATATTTGTACTTCCTTTGGGTTTTTAAATAAAGCAGTTATCAGGTGATTAACTTCATCTATGGTTTTTGTATTAATTTTTATTAACTCCTTAAAATCTAACTTTAATTTATTTGGGATTTTTAATTTCTGAAGACTCATCATATATAAGATAGATTCACATTTATTTGGTAATTTATCCAGTTTTTCCAACAAACGGATAATGTCACCTCTGAACTCAGGCAGAAGGGCTTTACCATACAAACTATGTTCAATTTCACGCCTTAAGTCATCTGCCTGTGATTCATAAGAATGAACAGATGTTATTTCTTTTACTGTGTGTTTTAATTTATCTGTTTTTATACATTCATTAACAAGCTTTATAAATAAATCCTTTTCTTGCTTTATTAATTCAAGGTACTTAAAAATATTTTCTTCAACTTTTTTACCTTTACCAAAAAATAATTTCATTAGGCACCTCCCTGAATATTTTAGCCACGAATTTACACGAATAAATACGAATTAAATATAAAATAATTAAAATTAGTGTTCATTCGTGTTTATTCGTGGCTAATTCTTTTCAATAATTTATGATAAATAATTTTATTATAATGTCAATGGCTTTTAAGGTAGCAATTCTATTTTTTTTTCTTTACCTTTCATTACCTTAAATAAACTCATTGGGTCAATTGATATCCTGTTGACATAAATGCTTAAATGCAAATGCGGTCCTGTGGAACGACCTGTTTTTCCAACTGTTCCAATAATATCACCCTTTTTAACATTCTGATTATTTTTTACTTTTATCTGATTTAGATGAGCATAAAATGATATTAGATTATCACCATGATGAATATAAACTGTCTTTCCACTGTAATGAAAATCCCCTGTTAAAATAACTTTTCCACTGAAGATAGTCTTTACAGGAGTTCCTACAGGAGCAGCCATGTCAGTACCATAGTGAATACTTTTTTTATTTTTATTGTAAACTCGTTTATATCCATACGGTGTTGTAATCCTGCTGTTTTCTACCGGATAAACAGGAGCACCATAAAAAAGCCTTTCTTCCAGTAATGTCTTTTTTGCTTTCTGCTTTATTTTATATTCTTTCTGTATCTTTTTATAAAAAGACTTTGCCGGATTAACATATTTATTATCTACCCAGATATGGGACTGGCCAACATCTTTCTCAAACAACCTTAATTTATGTTCAAAAATCTTTTGATCATTTTCAAATAAAACAAGTTTGATTTTATCAGGTGAATTTAAAGGAACACCTATAAGCTTTAAAGTATAATATTTAATCTCATTTATTTTATAATTATATTCCCGTCTTCCAAAAACTTTTAAAAGATATTCTTTATCTTTATCAAGATTCTGAAAAAGTATTATAAATACAGAGCCTTTTGCAATATTTTCAGGTTTAATATAATATGAAATTTTCCCTGAAAAAATGCTTGTGTTTGACAATGAAATAAGCACAAGACCAAGTAAGACAAATATATATTTTTTAAATTTCATTTATAATATTTTTATTACCTTTACATAATAATTTATTATATTAATATGTCAATGTTATGCCAAGAAAAAATTTAACAGAAGGAAATATATCAAAACTTGTTTTATCTTTAGCTGGTCCTCTTATTTTATCTAATATCTTTGGTACAGCATTTGAGCTGATAGATGCTGTTTTTATTGGAAAATTAGGTTCTGCTGCTCTTGCAGGCGTATCACTTTCAGGTACTATTCTTTTCTTTTTAGCAACTATTGGCATGGGCATTGGTGTTGGGACTGTAGCAATTATATCCAGATATACAGGTGAGAAAAATTATAAAGAAGCTAACAAAACAGCAGCACAGGCATTTATTATTGGAGCTATATTTGCTTTTTTCTTATCTGTTATTGGTTTTAATCTTGCACCAAAATTATTAACATTAATCGGTGCAAAAAATAATGTATTGCAATACGGGATATCATACATAAAAATACTGTTTTTAGGAATCTACACCCTTTTCTTTCTTTTTCTGGGAAGTGCTGTTCTCAGAGGTACAGGTGATACTAAAACACCTATGAAAATCATGATACTTTCTGTATGCCTGAATATTATTTTTGACTGGATTTTAATTTTTGGAAAATTCGGTTTACCTGCAATGCATACAAAGGGAGCAGCAATTGCCACAGTACTATCTAGAGGAATTGGCGGTATAATTTATATCTTTATTTTCCTGAAAGGAAATCATAATATTCATTTAAAGCTTGCGTATTTAAAACCTGATATTGTTAAAATAAAAAAAATCTTAAAAATCGGATTTCCTGCATCTATACAAATGTTTATAAGAAGTACTTCATCTATTATCCTGATTAAAATGGTATCTACTTTTGGTACAGCTACACTTGCTGCTTATGGAATAGGAAGCAGAATTTTTACATTATTTTTACTGCCAGGATTTGGATTTGCTAATTCCATATCAACAATAATTGGGCATAACCTGGGAGCAGGCAATGTCCATCGTGCAAAAAAAGCTGCTTTCACAGGTGTATATTATTATCTGGCTGTTCTTTTAGTATTATCAACCCTGATATTTATTTTTTCAAAAGAAGTTATTCAATTTTTCAACAAAGAAGCAGATGTTATACGATTAGGAGCAGAATTTCTAAAATTTATATCTATCAGTTCACTTTTTTTAAGTTTTGGTCTTATTATAAACAGGGCTTTTCAGGGAGCTGGAGATTCTATAACACCTATGATTGTTACAGCAATCTCTTTATATCTTTTTCAAATTCCCCTGGCATTTATTTTAAGTTTTACTTTTAATCTTAAGCAAACCGGTATGTGGATAGCATATCCTTTATCTAATTTCCTTCAGGCATTACTTATTACTATATTATTTTTACAGGGCAAGTGGGCCCATAAAAAAATTTAAAATTTTATTAAATTAAAATAATTATGTATCCTCTAAAAAATTTCATGGCAAAATTAATGTAGGGCACTCTTTAAGTAGCCGAGGCTTAAGCCTCGGCTACTTAAGGTTTTTAATAATTACCATAAAATCTTGAGATGATACATAATTTCTATAAATATTTTTTTAATACATCAGGTATTATAAATCCGCCATCTTCTGTCTGATAATTTTCTAAAATTGCTACAAGAGTCCTTCCCACAGCAAGTCCTGACCCATTTAAAGTATGAACAAATTCCGGTTTTCCACCTTCTTTTGATTTATATTTAATATTTGCCCTTCGTGCCTGAAAATCCGTACAATTACTGCAGGATGAAATCTCCCTGTAAGCATTCATCCCGGGAAGCCATACCTCAATATCATAAGTAACAGAAGAAGAAAAACTTGTATCCCCACTGCTTAAAAGAACTACCCTGTAGTGAATATTGAGAAGCTGTAATATTTTTTCTGCATCTTGCACCAGCTTTTTTAGTTCAGCTTTAGATTCATCAGGATGAACGATTTTGACAAGTTCAACTTTATTAAACTGATGAAGCCGTATTAATCCTCTTGTATCCTTTCCCCAGCTTCCTGCTTCACTTCTAAAACAAGGAGTATATGCTGTATAATAAAGCGGTAATTCATCCTTATCCAGTATCTCATTGCTGTGAATATTAGTCAGAGGCACTTCTGCTGTGGGAATAAGATAGTAATTATAACCTTCTATTTTAAACAGATCTTCTTTAAATTTAGGAAGCTGCCCTGTTCCTGTCATTGTTTGTTCATTAACCATAAAAGGAGGAATAAATTCAATATAATGATGCTGCTTGGTCGCAACATCAAGCATAAAATTTATTAAAGCTCTCTCTAATTGTGCTCCTCTTTCTTTATATAAAACAAATCGTGAACCGGATAATTTCGTACCGCGTTTAAAATCAATCATATTATTTTTCTGTGCTATTTCCCAATGAGGGTTGGGTTTAAATTTAAAATCAGGTTTATCACCCCAATGCCGAATAACCTTATTAAAGGTTTCGTCGCATCCTTCAGGCACTTCATCATTAAGAAAATTTGGTATCTCCATCAATATTTTATTGATTTCTTTACTAATGATACTGATTTTTTCTTCTTTTACTTTTATACCTTCATTTATCTTTTTAACTTCTTTTGAAATTTCTGAAATATTACCCTTTGCTTTTATCTTCCCGATTTTTTTAGACTTTTCCTTTCTTTGATTTCTTAAGCTGTCTAAATCATGTTGTATTTTATTTTTAGAAAGATAATTATTAACCATTTTTTTTACATCTTCAAAAAGAGATTCCTGTCCCCTTTTAATAAGCATGTTTTTAACTGAATCTATATTCTCACAAATAAAACGAATATCTAACATATATTTATCCTTTCATCACAGCAACTGGAACCAGTTTAGCTACCTTTTTTGCTAAATTTGATTCTGTAACAACTTTAATTATTTCCTCAATATCTTTATATGCTTCAGGGATTTCTTCTGCAACACTGCGCCAGGATGAAGCTTTTAAAATAATGCCTTTCTTTTTTAAATCTTTATACAGTACTTCTTTATCTGCGATTTTTCTAGCCTTATGCCGGCTTAAAACTCTGCCTGCTCCATGGCATACTGTACCAAATGTTTCATTCATAGCACCATCTGCTCCTGCTAATATATAAGAAGCTGTGCCCATATCACCAGGAATAAGTACCGGCTGACCTGTTTGTTTAAATTTATCCGGCAGAACTGATGTTCCCGGGGCAAAGGATCTTGTTGCACCTTTGCGGTGAACCAATAAGTCTTTTAATTCTCCATTAATTTTATGCTTTTCAAATTTTGCAATATTGTGAGCCACATCATATAATAGTTTAATTTCATCTGGTTTTGTTTTAAACAGTTCCTTAAAAGCTTCTCTCACCAAAGAGCTAATAATCTCTCTATTTGCCCATGCATAATTACTAGCTGCTGCCATTGAAGAAAAATAAGCTTTGCCTTCTGGAGATTGAATAGGAGCTGAAGCAAGCTGCTTATCAGGAAGCTTGATACTGTATTTATTCATTACATATTGCGTTGACTGTAAAAAATCAGCACATACCTGGTACCCGAAACCTCTTGACCCGGTATGAATCATAATCACAATCTGATTCTCCTCTAAACCAAACTGTAATGCTATTTCCTTATTAAAAATCTTTTCAACTCTCTGAATCTCAATAAAATGGTTGCCAGCTCCTAATGTTCCCAGTTGATTTAACCCTCTTTTAATGGCTGTCTTACTGACATGTTCAAGTGACCCCTCCTTTAAACAACCAAAGTCCTCTATGTGTTCTAAATCTTCTTCAAGCCCATATCCATGTGAAACTACCCATGACACACCCAGGCGTGAAACATCTGATAATTCATCCCTGGATAAATGAATTTTCCCAGACAAGCCTACACCTGCTGGTACTTTATAATATATCAGGTTCATTAGATCATTTATTTTATTTTTAATTTTATTAAATGAAAAAGGAGTCAATAAAGTTCTTACACCGCAGTTTATATCACTCCCCACACCACCTGGAGAAATAACACCAGTTTCAACATCAACTGCAGCAACCCCGCCAATAGGAAAGCCATAACCCCAATGAATATCCGGCATACCAATGGAGTATTTTACAATACCCGGTAAATGAGCTACATTAATAATCTGCTTATAAGTTTCTTCTTTTTCAATATGCTTAATTAAATTTTCAGAAGCAAAAATAAGCCCATCTACCAGCATCCCGGAAAAATTCTCTTTATTTATTCTGTATTTAAAATGCCCACTCTTATTTAGAACATTCATTATCTTATAAGATGTACCCAATTACATCCATTAAAATCCGTAAAATCCAGATTAAACCAATAGCTAAAGAAAGAAGTCCTAAAGGAATTTGAAACTTATTAGCAAAACCAAATAACTTTGATTTTGTATCTTCATCAATATCTACTTTATTCAATAGATCAACAGATAAAATAAAGCCTGTTGCTAAACCGGCAATCAAGGTTAATTTTGGATAATGTAATGCCCAGAAATTAAAAATATTAACAAAACTAATAATAAAAACACCTATACCTATTGGCATTTTAAAAGAATTTAATTTTTTTGATGCATTAGATAATGTTGGAATTTTACTGACAATATAAGTTGAAGCAGCAATAAAGCCACCTATTAAATTAGCAAAAATTAATAACCATAGTAGCATTCTTTAGACCTCCCTGCTGTTTATATTAATATATTATAAAAATAATATGATTTAATTTATATGTCAATCTTTATTTTTATTTTACAAAATTCTAAAAGTGCACTGTTTTTTTAAATAGAGTTGTTGCATAATTCAATATTTTAATAACATTGAATTATGTAACAACTCTATTGTAAGACCTCTGGTCATTACACATATTTAATCGGGTCAATAACTCCTGCCTCTTTAAAAGCTTTTAATCTGCGCAAACAGGAATCACATTTTCCACAGGCAAGATCCTCACGCTGGTAGCAGCTCCAGCTTAAATTAAAAGGAACATTAATATTTATCCCTAATTTAACAATCTCTACTTTTTTCATATCAATAAGCGGGGTAACTACTTCTATATTTTTTGCTTTTGTTCCTTCAAAAATCAGCTTATTAAATACTTCATAAAAACTTTTTCTACAATCAGGATATCCTGCACTATCTTCTTCTGTGGCACCAATAAAAATCTTCTCTGCACTTATTGTTTCAGCCCATGAAACAGCCACAGCAAGTAAATTAGTATTTCTAAAAGGAACATAAGTATTTGGGATACCCTGTATATTTAACTTCTGGGGGACTTTTATATTTTTATCTGTTAAAGAAGAACTCCCTATCTTTTTAAAAAGCTCCATTTCAATAATTAATCGTTCTTCTACTTTATAGTAATTGGCAATATCATTAAATGATTTTAATTCTCTTTCTTGAGTTCTCTGCCTGTAATTAATATGTAAAAAACAGGATTCATATTGTCTTACAGCCATAGCTGCCGAGACAAGGCTATCCATACCACCACTAATTAAAACAACAGCCTTATTGCTCATAAATCCCGTTCCTCTTTTATAAAAGGCGCCTGTTCCTTACTTCTTACTTTAGGTAAGAAGTAAGGAACAGGCACCTTTTATTTATATGACTTTTAAAAAATGGTTATTAATATAATTAATTAACTTCCCCTTGTTTTCAGGCAATATTTCATTAATTAATATTCCAATTAGATTACCCTTGTCTAATTTATTTATCCTTCTTACTGTTCCTATAAAATGAAACCATGGTTTGTTATTAAAATTTAAAATTACTTTAAGCTTTATATTTTGTTTTAAAATCGCTGAAAACATATTATCAGCAATTTCAATACCAATACCCATAACACTAATATCTTTCACTGCAATCTGTAATGATGCATCATCTAATGAATTAAGTTTGTTTTTTATAATCAATTCATCTAATATTTCAGCAACAGAGGAAAAATAATTTACGTCACTTAAACTTATTTTAATCTTTCTAAGATAAGTATTTGCTATTCTTAATACACCAATAACTTTCCCTAAAACAATAAGAGGAATATATAATATAGAATAAATGGAATTATCCTTATAAAAATGGATTAGCTTATTTATTTCTTCAGTTATATTTTTATTTCCAGTATCAGCTAAAAAATTGATATAGCTATTAAGACTTAAAACATTCTCATCCTTAATTTGCTCAAGATAGGCTTCTCTGTCTAGAGTACTGCTTATTAATAATGGCTTTTGATTATCCATTAAAAAAGGAATGAGTAGTTTATTCTGCAAATTATGAATAGGCATAATAATTTTGAAATCATTACAAAAATTTTTATTATTATCTGCAATTAACTTAACAATTTTACTAAAATTTGGATTATCATTTTCCAGCTCATTATATACCAGCTCAATATTATTAAAAAGTTTTTTAATTTTCCTTGTCTCCCTTTCCTGTCCTTTAATATTTATTATCTTCAGATTACAGCTTATATCATGCTTTCCTATTTTATATCTTTTATCACGGCGCCTGAAATGAATATAAATTTTATCAGGGATTTTAAGGATAAGATTTTTTTTTGTTACTTCTACCAGTTCTGAATCAAAATAATGATATTTATCTAAATAAAAAAATGAAAATTGAATTTGCTTTTGAAGTTCAAGTATTTTTATATTCGGAACAAATATAAACTGATTGTGTAAAATATCCTTAATCCTGCCATTATATTCTGTAAGCAAATTTCTTAAATTAAGCATTGTATTGCTTTTAGACAGAAGATTAAGTATGTTAATAATCTTGTGAGTTTCTTCTATTACATATAAATTATTATCCATAACATAATTTTAATAAGGAGTAAACTCTTTATTTCTATATGGAGATAGGGGGACTCGAACCCCCGGCCTCATCGATGCCACCGACGCACTCTCCCAACTGAGCTATATCCCCGATATTTTAGATATTAATACATTAATTAAAATATAGTTAATATAATTTAAAAGTCAATAATAATATTTCTAAAATTTTACTTGCTATCTTAATTTAAGTTTGTAAAATATCAAGACTGGATTATTATAGGCAAGGAATTATTTTAAGAGGAAAATCATGATAAATTTTATTTTGCGTTTATTTTTTGGGACAAAAGCAGAACGGGATATAAAAAAATTACAGCCTACAGTTGACCTTATCAATACACTGGAGACGGAAATCAGAAAGCTTTCAGATGACGAGCTTTCAGGTAAAACAAATGAATTTAAGCAAAAAATCAGGGAAGGCGAAACTCTTGATGACATTCTCCCTGAAGCATTTGCAACAGTCAGAGAAACTGCTAGACGCCTATTAGGAGAAAGACCTTATGATGTTCAGTTAATAGGTGGAATCGTACTTCACTATGGCAAAATTGCTGAAATGAAAACAGGGGAAGGGAAAACGCTGGCATCTACTATGCCAATTTATCTTAATGCATTAATGGAGAAAGGTGTTCATGTTATTACAGTAAATGATTACCTTGCCAAAAGAGACAGAGAATGGATGGGGCCAATTTATGAATTTTTGGGACTAAGTATAGGTGTCATACAGAATGATATGCCCTTAGAACATAAACAATTAGCTTATAAATGTGATATCACTTATGGCACTAATAATGAATTTGGTTTTGATTATCTCAGGGATAACATGGTGCCGCATAAAAGTTTAAAAATGCAAAGAGTTCTGAACTACTGTATTATTGATGAAGTAGATAGTATTTTAATTGATGAAGCAAGGACTCCCCTTATTATCTCAGGACCATCTGAAGAATCAACAGATAAATATTATAAGGTCAATAAAATCATTCCCTTTTTAAAAAAAGATGAGGATTTTGAACTGGATGAAAAATCAAAATCCGTGTATCTGACAGAATCAGGCATGAAACATATAGAACAGTTACTGAAAATTGATAATATGTTTACTTCAAAAAATATTGAATTCCAGCATCATGTAACACAGGCTATTCGTGCCAAACATCTTTTTAAATGCGATGTTGACTATGTTGTTAAAGAAGGTAAAGTTATTATTGTGGATGAATTCACAGGAAGGCTTATGCAGGGAAGACGCTGGAGTGACGGGCTTCACCAGGCAATTGAAGCAAAAGAAAATGCTGTTATTGAATCTGAAAATCAAACACTTGCAACAATTACATTTCAAAATTATTTTAAATTATATAATAAAATATCAGGAATGACAGGCACAGCAGAAACAGAAGCTCATGAATTTATGGAAATTTACAAATTAGATGTTGTTGTAGTCCCAA
>CBDVEP010000070.1:0-15657 GCA_965373035.1 uncultured bacterium | reverse complement strand
TGAAATACAGGGCATATAAAAAAGGATTTAAATTTTTTGAATATCCTATTATTTTTGAAGATAGAGCAATTGGAAAATCCAAGATGTCAAAAAAAATTATGTTGGAAGCAATTATAACAGTCTGGAAATTACGTTTTTTTATACGGGATTGTTCAAGAAAAGCCGCGGAGTCACGGAGTCACAGAGATACAAAGTAAATATTATAATTTTAAAAATCAATCTAACTTCCTATACTCTAAAACTATGGTGGCAATAAACGGTTGGATTTATATAATTGAGGCTGTCCCATAACCCTATATTATGCAAAACTGTAGTGTAAGGGTCGATAGACCCTGTAATTAAAGCCTTTATTTAATAGTTAATTTTAATTTCTTTGCGTCCTTTAGCGTCTTTGCGGTAAAAATTTAGAAAATCTGAATTATTACCTACAATTTTAGAAAATCTAAAATATTACACTAATAAATCAATCTGGGGTGGGAGGAGTCGAACCCCCACACACGGGTCCAGAACCCGCTGTCCTACCATTAGACTACACCCCATTTAATGCTGGGTATAAAGGTAATATATTAGGATTGAAAAAAATGTCAATTTTTTTATTGAATTTAAATGAGTGCTATAGTATAAGAGAATATCCTACAACAAGCAGAAGCATTAACACAAAGCATATTAAAGAAAGCATTTGAAGGAAAGCTTGTCCAACAAGACCCAAATGATGAACCTGCGGAAGAATTGTTAAAATGGATTAAAAAAGAAAAGGAATCTCAATGAATCAAGAAATACAAATCCCCAAATATCGGTTATATTTAGATGAAAGTGGAAATCATTCATTTAAAAACATGGAGTCTATTCCTTATAGATATTTAAGTTTATTAGGTTGTATTTTTGAAAGAATTAATCATTATAAAAAAGCTGATTTAGATTTGAAAAAATTAAAACAGGATTTTTGGCATGGTCATGATCCTGATTCTCCAATAATTTTTCATCGTGAAGAAATGATTAGGAAAAAAAATGATTTTTCCATATTTAAAAATGAAAATATTTTAAAAAAATTTAATAAAAGACTAATTGAATACCTAAAAAGCCAGAATTATTTAATAATAAATATTATTTTGGATAAAAAAGAACTTAAAAATAAATATTATAATCTTATAAATCCATATGAATTTTGTTTAATGGCAATCTTAGAAAGGTATTGTGGTTGGTTAAAAATGCAGAACAGTCAAGGAGATGTCTTAGCTGAAAGCAGGGGAGGGAATGAAGACCATCAGTTAAAAAAAGCTTATGAAGAAATATATAATAATGGGACAAATATGAGAAAAGATAATAATTTTTTTTGTTCTGTTTTAACATCAAGAAAAATAAAAATCAAACCAAAGCTGGCTAATATTACAGGGCTTCAAATTGCTGACATATTAGCATTTCCTTTAAAAGAAAAAATTTTATTTGATTATAATATTAGAACAACTAATTTTACAGATACCTTTAATGAAATTATTTATAATACAGTTAAAGATAAATTAAATAGAAGGAAGTATAATGGAAAAATTAATGGTTATGGAGAAATTTTTCTACTAAAATAAAAAAGCCCTGATTAATCAGGGCTTCCGATCACATGTGTGATCCACCTCCAGTAACCTGGATTACTTATAATATAGGTTGAATTAAAAAAAAGTCAAGTTATATTTTACTTTTTATTGTAATAAGTCAGAGGCAGACTCTTAGTATAATAATAATGCAGCAGAGGTTCAAGCTTCTATATAATAATTTGTGTTCTGTTTTTATCAAAATATGGGACACAAAATAACTTGTACATATTCTATGAGACACAAAAAGTGGAGCTGGTCAATATTTTTAATAGGTATATGTTTTGAAGTTAAATAATGGGGGCAAAATTAATAATTCCTTTAATATCAGCCTAAAATATTAATTGATGAATTTTTTTAGCAGAATCAGAGGGAGTGGATATAACACCTATATATGCTTTTTCTTTTTTTATTATTTTTATTAAATTATTTATATGATAAACAGGAATACTATTTATTTTTTTATCAATTTTTTTTTCTTTTTCTTTTGGTCTTCGTTTTTTAGATCCTGTTCTAATTTTTCTTCCCATATTTTAATATTTTTTTTTAAATTATTAGCTTCTTCCCCGTCATTAAATAAAATTGATATTCTCATTAGGGCAGATAAATATTTTATTGCATTTTTCATTTCCCCTGAATCATTAGTGGCTACTTCATATTTCTCCCGTAACCTGTCAGCCGCTTTTCTTAAATACTCTTTAATAAAGCCTAATAATTCATTTCTTTCAGGAAATCCTTCTATTCTCGGGTCCTGGTTTTTTTGTATTCTTTTATAATCAGTAAGATTTTTACATAAAGTAGCTGCTCTGGCATCTAAATCAACAAAACTCCACTTCCATTTTGAATTTGGTCCAAATCGTTCTTCGACTTGTGTAACTGAGTTAGAAATTTTTTTTATTAATTTTAATCTCTTGACATCATCAAGTTTTGTAATAGTTGCTAATTGATCAGTTAATTCAGTGAAAGGAACATCAATATAATTTCCTACAATCTCTTCCATGATAGCAATAAATTTATAGCATATTTTTCTTGCACTTTCCAGGTAAGACTCATTTCTTATTCCCAGTATTTCCATACTCAGGCTGCTTAATCTTAAATAAAATGTAATAACATTCATGTAAAGATTAGCAATGAGAATTTTTTTATAATTAACAACATTACTGTCTTCTTTATTGATTTCTTTTTGAGTGAAAAGGATTTTTTTATTGAGTTCATCTATTTCATTTTTAAGTCCTTTACTTTTTTCTGCAAATTCTGCTTTTTGTGCTGGTGATATTTTGCCCATTTTTTACTCTTTCAAAGAAAAATTATATTTGAGGCTGTCCTATAACTGTAGTGAAGGCTTTGTCCCTGGATAAGGGAGGTCGATAGACCCCGTAACCATTAAATAAAGCCTTTAATTACAGGGTCTAACGACCCTTACACTACAGTTTTTGCATAATATAGGGTTATGGGACAGCCTCAATTATGGTTAAAAAAGGGATTTCCTAAACCAAATTATTAAGCATATTTGTCAATAACAGTACCTTTTTTCTCTGTTTTTGCTTGTTTTTGCTCTTGTTGAATAGGTTCTGTTTTTTCAGACTCAGGTTGCTTAATTTCAGGTCCTGCTACTGTTGTCCCCTTTACATGTTCTATAGGTACAGGTTGATTATAATTTACATTTATACCATTCATATAATATAATTTACCTCAAATAAATGGATTGTCAAGGAAAAAGAAAATGGAAAATTTTTATTGACAAAAAATTAAAATCAATTAATATAAGTGCTACTTATGATAGCAATTAATAAGCCAACAATAGTTAGAAAAGACCTGGAATATGTTTTAAACTGTTTAATTACAGAAAGGCTGGAAGAAGGAGAACTGACAAAGGAGTTTGAAAAATCCATAGCTTATTTTGTTAATGTGAAGTATTCTCTTGCTGTTAATTCTTTTACATCTGGCTTACATCTTGCTTTATTGAGCCTTGATTTAAATAAAGATGATGAAATTATATTATCGGCTTATTCAAATTCCGCACTTTTAAATGCTATTAATTATATAAATGGAATAAAACCAGTTCTGGTTGATGTTGAAATGGAAACATATAATCTTGATTTCAAGCAGGTAGAAAAAAAACTTACAAATAAAACAAAAGCTATTATTTTAAGTCATAATTTTGGTGTTCCTTCTGATATTGATATGTTTTTAAGTTTGAATATTCCAATTATAGAGGATTGTTCTTATGCACTGGGTGCTGAATATGATTCTTCTATAAAAAAAGATACTAATAAGGTTGGTAGTTTTGGACTTGCATCGGTTTTTTCTTTTGATACAGATACCATTATTACAACAGGCAATGGTGGAATGCTTGTTTCTAATACAAGAGATTTTATTTTAAAAGCAAAACAAAATAAATACAATCCTTTTATTGAGAGTGATGAATATCAATGTCAATTTGATTATCGCATGCCTGATATTTCAGCTGCACTGGGATTAAGCCAGTTGAAAATAATGAAGAAGTTGTTAAACAGGAGGGTTGAGCTTTCTGATTATTATAATGAAAGGTTACGAAGATCTAAATATAAAATCTATCAATCAAAAGAAGACAGAAAAAATGTGAACTCAAAATATATTTTATTTCTGGATGGAAATTTAGAAAAAATTATTTCTTATTTAAGGAAAAATAAAATAGATGCAAAAAAACCTGTTTGCAGTCCTGCTTTTTTTCAATTTCATAATAATGAAGTTAAATTTCCAAATGCATTTCATTGTTATAATAAATTAATTGAAATCCCTGTTTATCCTTCTTTAAAAAGAAAGGAAATTGAACAAATTGCAAATACATTATTAAAGGTATTCTAAATGTATGAACTCATTGTAGAGGATTATTTTTCTGCTGCCCATAATTTAAGGGAATATAATGGAGATTGTGAGCAATTGCATGGGCATAATTGGAAAGTTCAGCTGATAATTCAGACTTATAATTTTAATTCTTTAGATATTGTGATTGATTTCAGGGAATTAAAAATTATTCTTAAAGATGTTTTAATTTTATTAGATCATAAATATTTAAATGATTTAGATTTTTTTAAGAAAAACAATCCAACAACTGAGAATATATCAAGATTTATTTATCTTCATTTAAAGGAGAGACTTAAACATTATAAAAATATTATTTTAAATAAAGTAATTACATGGGAAGAAGTAGATGCTGCTGCTTCTTATTATGAGTGATGTGTAAAAAAACATTTGACAACACGAATTATAGTTTATATATTGTAAAAACTTTTTAATATTAAGAGAAAAAATATGGACACTTTAAAAGTATTTTCAGGTAGAGCTAATAAGGAATTATCCAAATTAATAGCTAAAAATTTAAATATTGACCTTGGAAAAATAACAATAAAGAACTTTGCTGACAGGGAAATTTATGTTCAATTGCAGGAAAATGTCAGAGGGAAAGATACTTTTATTATTCAGCCTACATGCAATCCAGCTAATTATAATATAATGGAATTATTAATTATTATTGATGCCTTAAAACGCTCTTCAGCAAAAAGAATTACTCTGGTTATTCCTTATTTTGGATATGCCAGGCAGGATAGAAAAGACAGACCCCATGTACCTATTACATCTAAACTGGTTGCTAATTTGCTTGTCGCAGCAGGTGCTAATAGAATTTTAACTATGGATTTACATGCTGATCAGATTCAGGGTTTTTTTGATATACCGGTTGACCATTTGTATGCTGCATCTTCTTTTTTGTCTTATCTGGAAACTTTTAAAAATATAAGTGACTATATTGTTATTTCTCCGGATGCTGGTGCTATTTTAAGAGCCAGGTTTTTAGCGAAATATCTTAATACTGAGATTGCTATTATTGATAAAAGAAGAACAGAAAACAATGTTTCTGAAGTGATGCATATTATTGGTGATGTTAAAGGGAAAAATGTTATTATTGTAGATGATATTGTTGATACAGCAGGCACGTTATGTAATGCAGCAAAAGCATTACAGGGCAGTGGTGCAAAAGATGTATATGCATGTATTACACATCCTGTTTTATCAGGAGATGCTTATAAAAAAATCGAGAATTCAGTTATAAAAGAATTAATTACAACAGATTCAATATGTTTAAAGAAAAAAAGTCTAAAAATAAAAGTCATTAGTGTTGCTAAGATGTTTGCAGAGGCTATATATCATATCCATATTGAAAAATCATTAGGAGAGTTGTTTTTGGAATGAGAAAATCAGCCACGAATAAACTGAGAAATTTACACTAATTTTGTATCTTTTCAAAAAATTATGGTGGTGTCATTGCGAGCGAAACGAAGTGGAGCGAAGCAATCTCATAATTGAGAATATTTAATAAATTATAAGAGATTGCTTCGTCGCTAACGCTCCTCGCAATGACAATTACCATGAAATTTTGAGAAGTTACCTAATTTTAATTATTTTTTTTTGAATTCGTGACTATTCGTGTGAATTCGTGGCTAAAATTAAAACAAGGAGATAATCATGAAAAGAATTGAAATACAAGCAAGTACCAGGGAAGAGCTGGGAAAAAACAGAATAAAAAAGCTTAGAAAAGATAATAAAATCCCTGCTGTTATGTATGGGGATAAACTTTATATATTAAGCATAAGTTCTATTGATGCTTTGAAGATTTATAAAGCCCGTCATGATAATTTTATTATTAAAATGATTTTAGATGAAAAAAATGAAAAAGAAGCATTGTTAAAAGATATCCAGTTAGATCCAGTTAAGAATAATGTCATTCATATGGATTTTCTGGAATTAATTGCCGGAAAAACAATTACAACTAAGATTCATGTTGAACTGGAAGGAACCCCGGAAGGATTGAAATTAGGCGGTATTATTGAGCATTTTTTATGGGAAGTTCATATAGAATGTTTACCCAAAGATATTCCGGAACATATTAAAGCTGATATTTCTAATTTTCAGATAGGGGATTCCCTTCATATAAGTGATTTGAAATTTGGTGAAGGAATTAAAGTGCTTGATAAATCGGATCAGGTTATTTTAACTATTGGATTGCCTACTGGCATGGCAGAGGAAGCAGCAGAAGAAGTAGAGGGTGAAGAAGTAGAGGGTGAGAAAGCTGAAGCAGAAGCTGCCGAGGGTGAAAGTAAAGAAGAAGGTAAAAAAGAAGAAGATAAAGGAAAAGATAAAGGAAAAGAGCCTGTAGGAGAAAAGAAATAAAGGTGATAAAAGGTGGTTTATTTAATTGTCGGGCTTGGTAATCCAGGTAAAAAGTATCAATTAACGCGTCATAATATTGGATTCCTTTGTGTTGATTTATTAAGTGAATATTATAATATAGAAGTTAAAAAAAAGTATAAGAAATCTTTAATTGGAACAGGAAATATTTCTAAAGATAATCTCATCTTAATGAAACCTCTTACCTTTATGAATTTAAGCGGTTCTGTTATTCAAAGTGCTTTAGCAAAATTTCGAATTTTTCCAGGACATTTAATTGTTATTTATGATGATATAGACATACCTTTGGGTAAGATAAAGATTAAAAAACGCGGATCTTCAGCCGGGCATAAGGGATTACAATCTATTCTTGATTATCTGCAGAATGGAAATTTTATTCGTATCAGAATAGGAATAAGTTCTCAAAACCGAAAAAATATCCCTGCAGAACAATTTGTTCTGAGGACATTTGCACGAAGAGAGGTAAAAGATATTAAAGAAAGCTTGAAAAAAATTCCAGAAATTGTAGATACTATTATAAATTATTCTATTGAAAAGGCAATGAATGATTACAATTAAGGATAAAATTTTTCAAACTGTCCTTCATACAATCTCTGAGTTTAAATTAATAAAAAAAAATGATAAAATTGTTATTGGCATTTCAGGAGGAGCTGATTCCTTATCATTATTTCTTGTTTTAAATGAGATTAAAAAACAGTATAGTTTAAAAATACTTTTAGCTCATTTAAATCACCAGTTACGGGGAGATGAATCAGATAAAGATGAAAAATTTTTATTGCAGTTATCAAAGAAGTATCATGTACCTATAATAGTAAAGAGAGTTAATATCCCTTTGCTTAAAGAAAAAAACAGGAAATTATCCATTGAGGAGATTTCACATTTTCAGAGATATGAGTTTTTTTATTCTCTTTTAAAGAAAAAAAAGTTCAGTAAAATAGCTTTAGGTCATAATCTGGATGATAGAATAGAAGGTTTTTTTTTAAGAGCTTTTAATGGGGGGTCACTTAAATCATTGTCCGGGATAAAACCAGTTGAAAACAAAGTAATAAGACCATTAATAAATTGTTTTAAAAATGATATTGAAGAGTTTGTAAGAAGCAGTAATATTTCTCATAGATTTGATAGTTCTAATGAAAATAATTCCTATCCCCGAAACTGGATTAGAAATAAATTAATTCCTTATATTGAAAAAAATTATAAACCCATAAAACATCAGATAAGCCAGGTAATTAACATTTTGTCTTATGAAAATAATTTTATGGAAGATTATTGCCAGCAGTTTTATAAAAAATTAACTTTTAAAAATAATTTTTATAATGCCGTTTTCAAAACAGAAAATATTTTTTTTAAAAGTTCTGCTGTTATAAGGAGAGTTCTTCAAAAAATTTTTGTAATGCTTGCTATAGATTATAATTTTTATCAAATTAATTTGATGACACAATTTTTACTTAAAGGAAAAGACAGTAGTATTCAGTTGGATCTTTTATTTTTATGGAAATATAAAGAGTTTGTTATAATTACCCTGAAGAAATACATACAGAAATATAATATAAATATAAAAAAAATACCTGAAAAGATATATATTAAAAATTTGAATTTACATATTACAATAAAAGAAGTGCATGGAAATAAATTGCAGGTTTTGAAAAAAAACGAACTTTATTTTGATAAAGAGAAACTAAATGAAATTATTATTAGACAAAAGAAAATTAGTGATTATATTATTTTAATTAATACTGGATTTAAAGTTAAACTGAAAAAGTTTTTTATTGATTGTAAAATACCTGTACCTTTAAAAAACATGATTCCTGTTATTGAAAGTAATAATGAGGTGATTGGTTTATATTTGAATATTTTTCCTGTTTATTTAAAGAACAGAGTTAATGATAAATATAAGGTAACAGAAAAAACAAAAAAAGTTATTAAAATGGAGTTTACTCAAGAATTATGAAAAATCAGAAAAAAAATTTAGCTTTAATATTTTTAATAGTACTTGTATTTCTTTATGTGTTTTACCTGGTTTCCCAGACCAAGCAGCCTGGTATGGATGAGCTGCCTTACAGCAGTTTTTTAAAAAAAGTCCGTTTAGGTGTGGTAGCAGAAGTAACTATTAATAATGAGCATATTAATGGTGTGTATAAAAATAAAAAATTTTTCCATACTATTATTCCTTATAATGATGCGCGATTAATTCCTACACTTGTTAATAACAGAGTTAAGGTTTTTGGTGTGGAGAAGAAAAAGGGGAATTTTTGGAGCAGCTTATTTACTATTGCATTGATTGCCCTGCCTCTTATTATATTATGGAACTTGTTTTTTCGGCAGGTACAGGGCCCTGCAAGTAAAGTTTTTTCTTTTGGTAAAAGCAAAGCTAAAATGTCTGCTCCAAAAACTTCAAAGGTAACTTTTAAGGATGTAGCCGGGATAGATGAGGCAAAGAATGAAGTTGAGGAAATAATTGAATTTTTAAAAGAACCTAAGAAATTTACAAAATTAGGCGCCAGAATACCAAAAGGTGTTTTACTGGTAGGCCCCCCTGGTACAGGGAAAACATTGCTTGCAAAGGCAATAGCTGGAGAAGCAGATGTACCTTTTTTTAATATTTCAGGGTCTGATTTTGTAGAGATGTTTGTAGGAGTTGGAGCTTCCAGGGTAAGGGATTTATTTCAAAAAGGTAAAAAAAATGCACCATGTATTATTTTTATTGATGAGATTGATGCTGTAGGACGTTACAGGGGAGCTGGTTTAGGTGGTGGTCATGATGAGCGTGAGCAGACGTTAAATCAATTATTAACAGAAATGGATGGATTTGCTAATAATGAAGGAATTATAATAATTGCAGCTACTAATCGACCGGATGTCCTTGACCCCGCACTTCTCAGGCCAGGACGGTTTGATAGACAGGTTGTTATAAGTGTACCTGATGTAAAAGGCAGGGAAGCCATTTTAAAAGTTCATTCTAAGAAGACTCCATTATCGAAAAAAGTTAATTTATCAGAAATATCTCGCGGAACTCCTGGTTTTACAGGTGCAGATCTGGAAAATCTTGTTAATGAAGCTTCTCTTCTTGCTGCCCGAAAAAATCGCAAAACTGTGGAAAAGGATAATTTTGAAGAGGCTAAAGATAAAATTTTAATGGGACCGGAAAGAAGAAGTCTTTTTATAACTGATGAGGAAAAAATAATTATTGCCTATCATGAAGCAGGGCATACTCTTTTAGGAACTATGCTTAAACATACTGATCCAATTCATAAAGTAACTATTATTCCACGCGGTATGGCTTTAGGTGTTACACAAAGTTTACCAATTGATGAAAAGCATAATTATATAAAGGAATACTGGGAAGATATGCTAACCATGCTTTTAGGGGGAAGGGTTGCAGAAGAAATAAAATTTAAAACAATTTCAACAGGTGCTAAAAATGATATTGAAAAAGCCACACATATTGCTCAAAAAATGGTTAGAGAATGGGGCATGAGTGAAAAGATAGGAACTATTTCAGTTGCAACAGAAAAAGAGCATATTTTTCTTGGAAGGGAAATATCCCAGCACAGAGATTACAGTGAAAAGACAGCTATTGCAATAGATGATGAAGTAAAAAAAATAGTTACAAAATCATATAATCAGGCTAAAAAAATATTAAGACAGAATGTAGCCTTATTGAATAAAATGGCTAAAGCCTTACTGGATAAAGAGATTCTGACAAAAGAAGAGATTGATAAAATTATAAAGAAGACTAAGAAAAAAAAGGGCACAATAAACACAGTTTAATAGTTGACATTAAGATTTAAAATTATATTAATTGACTTATAGATATAAAATTTTCTTGTATTTAAAATAAAAACTTGTAAAAAGTTAAGTCAAAGGGGGCTTACATGAATAAAGAATTTGATGAGAATTACTTTGAAAAAAAATCAGCGTTTTTACATGCCCTGGCTCATCCTGTTCGATTAAAGATATTAGAAATTATAAAAGATAGCAAAGCATGTGTTGGTGATATTTCAGCAATAATGAAAATTAAACAACCTAATATCTCACAGCATTTGAACATTTTAAAAAATGCAGGTATTTTAAAAAAGCAGCGAAATGGAAAAATGATTTATTATGAAATAATTGTTTTAAAAGTAATTAATGTCCTGAAAGAAATTGATGGTGTTATAAGAAATTAATTTACACATCCATGTAATGTGTTAGTTATCACTTCTTATGTAATCACAACTGTAGGTGAGACTTTAGTCTCACCTACTTTATGGCTTAAAAGAGGTCATAATTAATCGATTACACATTATTTTTTTTCTTGACTTTTAAGATAAATGGTATAAATATTTAGTGACTATTTTGAAATGTAGGGGTTCGATTTATCGAACCCTTATTTTGCTGGTTCGGGTTTCATAACCCGAACCATAAACGAACATTTATGTTTGATCTTTTATAGAATTAATAAATAATGATGGTGTCCTTTACAGGACTTAATAGGGAAAATGGTGAAATTCCATTGCGGTCCCGCCACTGTAAGTAAGGAACGAAATCTCACATATTCCACTGTCCTTTTTTTTGAGCACGAATTTAATTCGTACCAAATTTTTAAGTAGGATGGGAAGGAGAGAAAGTAGGATGAATGCCTTCAAGCCAGGAGACCTGCCATTGTTAGCATAACATAATTTTATTCCGGGAAAAGGATAAAGTTATTAAAAGAAGAGTTGAAGAAAACAGGGTGCAAGCCTTCTATTTGTGTTCACACAAGTAGAAGGCTTTTTTATTTTATGGGAACATCGATTTATTATATAATGTTGTTCCCATACAGGGCATTAATACCTTGAAAAACCACATTTAAATAAAAAATAAGAGGTTTTTCAAGATGCCCTTATATAACATTTTAAGGAGGAAATCATATGAATTTTATCAAAAAAGCAAGTGTTAAAATTACTTTTTTTATTTTATTAGTATTTTTATTATTCACAAACTGTGAATTTGATAGTTTATTTGACCCTGTTCAAACTAGTAATGACATTACAGGTAATAATCCAGTTATTTCTCAATCGCAGTACCTGTATGTTCTTCATTCTCCATGGTTTGGCAATGGCAGTGTTACCCGGATTGATTTAAAATCTAACAGTATCATATCAAATTTTATTACTGTAGGAAATGTTCCAAATGATATTAAGTTTTACAAAAATAAATTATATATTCCTAATGTTATGGATAATAATATTCAAATTTATGATCTGTTAATAAAAAGATCAGAATATGTTAAGAATATAATAAGCCCTGAATTTGTTCAGTTTTATAATAAATATTTTATTGTGTCTTCTATGGGTGTAGTGAATACATCTGATGATGGTAAAGTTTACATTTATAATGTTAAAAATAATCAGGAAGTAACTACTATTGAAAATTTAAAAAATCCCTATGGAATAATGATTTATCAAGATTATTTATTTATTGCAGATAATGGTTCTTATTACGGATGGGGTGACCCAAATAATTATATTGATTCAAAAGTCATTATTGTGAATTTAAATGATTTTTCTATTGTTAAAACATTAACAGGTTTTGTTAACGCATTTAATTTTACTATAGATAATTATGGAAATATATATGTAGTAACACTTGGGCAATATGATGAATCAGGTAAAATATATGTTATTGATGGAGGCAGTTTTAAAATTGAGAAAGAAATAGCTGTTAGTGCAGATTCAGGATGTATAGATTTTGCGTTTGATAATAATATCCTTGTTGGAGAAAATAACTATGGCTGGCCATCTGCTGGAGGTTTGTATTTAATTAATTTATTTACAGGAACAGTAGTAAATGGCGTAGCTAATCCTTTAATAGATGCTGATATTTCTTCTATATTGTATAAAGATAATTCTAATATTGGTTTTATTTGTGATAACATAGGTAATAATATTTACAAATATGATATTAATACTAAAAACATAAAGGCTACATATAATGTTAATCCTTCGCCACTAACTTTTGATATTGGTGATTTATAAAATAAATAAAATTTTAAAGGAGGTTTATATGAAACGTTTCTTTTTATCGTTTTTCATTTTATTGTTTGCGGCTTTCTCTATTTATGCTGGAGCTACTCAGCCTATTGGCAATTCTTTACGGAAAACTAGTACTGCAAGTATATGGGTGAATACTTATGACTACATGCAGAGAACTGAAGATTTTCATAAGTTGAAGAATTCTTTTTCTTTTGGTGTTGACCCTAACTATTGGGGAAACACTATTTCTTTTGGCTCAGCTTATAAGCTTTTTCCAATGGGACATTCGATCTTCTTATTTAAATATGCACCAGATTGGACAAAAGATTTAAAGGAAGAGAAGTCAGAAGGAATCAATCAGGCAGTAAATGCTGCTGATAAGGACAATGACCCTGATAGCAAAGATAATGATTCTGAAATTACTATTGGTATAGGTAATGCTTTTAATTTGGGTTCTTTAAAAGCAGGTATTATATATGCTTTTATCAATCAGAGTGATTCTTCTGAAAAAGAAAAAATAACTCATAATGTTAGAAAGACTAATGCTTCTGTGCTTTATAAAATTTCAGATGTTGAAGATATAACCAGAACTGATTATGGCAGCATTACTCATTTAGTTGAAATAGGAGGAAGCTTTGGTGCATTAAAGCCCCAGTTACAAATAAGATTAAAATCTGCCAATGGGGATAATGAAGAAAATTATGATAAATTTGCTACAACAACTTATTTATCAAATCAGACCAATAATATTGTTTCCAGTGATACATTAACAGAAGAAAAAGGTACATTTGGAATTGATTCTGGTTCTGCTTTAAGTGCTGATTATAATAGTCTTAAATATTTACAAATGGAGATTGCTCCTGAAGTAAAATTTAATTTTTCAAAAGCTGTTGTTGGATATTTAGGTGGAGAATTTGATATAAGAACCCTTGATTCAGATAATGCTTTTTATGAGAAATATGATGAAATAAAAAACTATTATACAACAGGAGCTCAAAAAAGCAAGGTTCACAACTATACAAATACAACTGAAATGTATGAATATACTCAGGATAAATATACAGGACTTGAGATTTATACTGCTTTTAAATACAGAAAAGAAATTGCTGATAATGTAAAATTAGGGATTTATCCAAAATTAACTTTTAATTATCAGAATATTGGATATATACTTGATTTTAAAAGAACAACTATCACCGGGATTGATAATGTTACAGTAGATGGCACAATTTCTGCTGATGAAATCACTACAACAGTTAAAACCGGAGATAAAGATAGCTTTGAAACCAAATCAACAACAATTAGCTTAAATTTTCCTGTAGCTATGGAATGGGGTTTATCAAAAGTTATGACTTTAAGATTAGGTGCTAAAGTTGTAGTTGCTTATAATAAAACAGAAACAGTTACAAGTGATACAACTGGTTTTACCACACAGGTTCAAACTACAGGTACAGCAGCGCCTCAAACAACTAATTTACAGACTTTTACTGAAACTGTAAAAGATACTAATAACACATTTAATATTTCATCCAGAAACATTTATTTTGGAGCAGGTTTTTCAGTTACTGATGATTTAATTTTAGATGTTCTTTCTTCTTCTACCACAGCTCTTGATTTTAATTCCTTTGCAGTTCAGGCAACTTATATATTTTAGAGAAGAAAATAATGCAGGGGTTTGAAAATCAAATCCCTGCATATTAGCAATTACTGACCAGTTAAAAAAACACAAATATAAAAATTTATCTTGAATTTTATATTGAAATCATTATATTATATTTTATAAAGCAAAATTAGGAGAGATTTATTATGAAGAACAATGTAGAAACAATTCAAATTTCAGTAAATGAATATAATTTTTTAAAAGAAATTTATAAAACATACAGAAGACAAAAATTTTTATTGCGACTTGATGAGACAAAAAAAAATTTAAAAAAAGGAAAAGTAAAAAAAGTAGATATTAATAAATTTATTGAGAATATAATATGATAAAAAGTATAATTTATTTTTATATTATTTTTAAGACATTAAGTTTGTTTGCTGGGGAATGTCTTAAACCTAAAGAATTCTATATAAGTATCATTTCAAATTGTTATTATTCAGGCAAAGATTATATATATAAATATAAACCTGATGGATATACTTCTTCTCGTTATAATCTGACTGGTGCTATTTCTTGTCTATCTCATAGAATTGTTGATTATCAAATGGGATATGAATATTTTGCAACTACTAATGCAATAAAAAAAATTGAAAAGGAGACAAGTTTATATAAGAAAAAAATATTTAAATATTTGTCAAGATATGTTGAATCAACTAATAAATATATTCGGCGCAGAGCTATAATGACATTATCTTATTATGGCTGGCCAAAAAGTTATAAATACTTACATGATTTAGATATTCGCCCTGTTTACAAAGCTATTTTGTTTGGAATACTTCGAGAAAAAAAAGCAATTAATTTTATTATAGAAGAATACAAAAAAATTGATAGGAAATATAAAAAACGACCAATATTTAGCTATCCTCAAAAAATGAATTATTTAAATGCATTATATCATATTGCTTCAATTGATGCATTAAAGTTTATAAATGAAATAATAAAAAATTCCAGACCTGAAAAAATAAAGAAACGTGCAATTAAAGTTAAACAAAGAATATTAGATGTAAACTTAAAGAAATGAAAAATTAATTAGAAAAAAAACCACAGATTAACTACGGACAAAAATCATATGAACAAAAAATAATTTGACTTTTGATATTATTTTTATATTATATACTTATTGGGGGTAAAGGGTAAATGTAATATTTTAGATTTTCTAAAATTGTAGTGTAGGAGTTAAGACTTTAGTCTT
>CBDVEP010000069.1:0-15662 GCA_965373035.1 uncultured bacterium | reverse complement strand
CCATATTTATAAACTCCTGAACTTACAAAACGTGACTCTAATATTATATAATCTTATTAGTTTGTCAACTTTTTTTAATTTATTTCTGTAATCCGCCTCTTATGTAATCACATCTGTAGGGGAAAGTAGGGGAGACTTAAGTCTCCCCTACTTTCCCCTACTTTATTGCTTAAAAGAGGCGTTAACTTACTCATTTACTTTTTTATTTAAAGCTTTTTCCACTTCTCTCCAATGCTTGCAATAGATTCATATCCTTTTGCCATATAAAAAGCATCAAGTATACTGCATCGCACCATAGCTTCACAAACAGGATAAATTCTCGGGCAGATTGAAGGGTCTCTTCTGGTGATTGGCTCAAGAGTAACATCTTTTTCTTCTTTCATATTAACTGTTTCCTGAGGGATAGAAATAGTAGGAGTGGGTTTTATTGCAACTCTAATTCTTATTTCTTCACCATTTGAAATTCCACCTAAAATCCCGCCAGCATTGTTGGACTTAAACCTGACCCTGCCTGTTTTTTTATCAATATAAATAGGGTCATTAGATTTACTGCCTGTCATTTTTGTAATTTCAAATCCTGCTCCTATTTCTATTCCTTTTACTGCACCAATAGACATAACTCCATGAGCAATTAAAGCTGATATTTTATCAAAAACAGGTTCACCAAGCCCTGCAGGAACTCCTTTAGCAATAACTTCTATAATACCACCTGCTGTATCTCCAGCATCTTTAACTTTTAAAATATCATCTATCATTTCCTTTGCTTTTTCAAGGTCAGGGCAATTTAAATCATTTTTACGGTAATTTTTCTTTGCCATTTCATATGTAATAGGACAAGCTTTAATACCATGTGATTCAATAACATATCCAATAACATCAATACCGAATTTTTTTAGAATTGCTTTAGCAACAGCACCTCCTGCAACTCTTGATGCTGACTCCCTGCCTGAAGCTCTTCCTGCGCCAGTCCAGTCTGCATGTTCACCATATTTTTTAAAAAATCCATATTCAGCATGTCCCGGCCTGATAATATCCTTATATTCTTCATATTGCTCTATATGAATATCCTGGATATCAACATTAGGAATAACCAGCCCTACTGGTGCACCTGTTGTAAGGTCATTTTCCATAACACCTGAAAAAATATATACTTTATCTATTTCCTTACGAGGTGAATCAAGCTTTGTCTGCCCTGGTTTCCTTTTGTCAAGCTCCTCCTGTATCATATCAGCAGTAAGTTTTATTCCTGGCGGAACTCCATCAACAATAGTAATCAACCCTCCAAATAATTCTTTTGGGATATCCATATTTTTACGGAATCCACCAGCATAAGATTCACCACAGCAGGTTATTCTGAAAAATCTTCCAAATGTGTTGCCAACCATTTTATCCTCCTCTTTATATTTAGTCTAAGAATTAAAAAATCTAAGAGTCTTTATCATCTATTATAGATACATTACCATTACAGGATTTAATTAAATCAAAAAAATCCGGAAAAGTTATATTAACTGATTCAACTGTATCAATAATGGTTTCACCTTTTGTCTTTAAACCAGCAATTGCCAATGCCATAACAATCCGATGATCAGAATGCCCTGAGACATTACAACCCTGCAAAGTACTTTTTTTAATTATCAATCCATCCTCAATCTCTTCTATATCAGCACCCATTTTTGACAACTCCAGGCACATTGTTTTAATCCTGTCAGTTTCCTTTAATCTTGCCTGGGGAACATTAAAAAGCTTTGTAATACCATCAGCAAAACACCCTATTACAGACATTACAGGTAAAGCATCAGGAATATCATTCATATCAAGTTCAATACCATGTAATTTGCCGCCGCTTATTTTAACTGAATTTTCATTAATAATAACATTTGCTCCCATTTTTTTCAATATTTCAACAATACGCTTATCTCCCTGGGCATCTGACATATCCAGATTTTCAAGAGTAATTTCATCTTCAGATAATGCTCCTAATACAAGAAAAAAGGATGCTGAGGAAAAATCACCTGGAATAATGGATGTAAATGACCGGTAGGATTGATTTCCTTTTATTTTAAATTTTTTATAATTATCATTTTCATATTTAATACCCTGTTTATCAAGCCATTGTAATGTTAAATCTACATAAGGAACCTCATTTAATTTTGTGACAATAATCTCCGTATCTCCTTGAAATAAAGGAGCATTAATAAGTAAAGAAGTTAAATACTGGGAAGTTACAGCCTCAAGTTCTGTATGACCACCTTTTGCTTTTCCCTTAATTATAATAGGTGCTTTTCCATTATTCTGAGTAGAGATTACTTTAGCACCAAGATTATTTAATGCTGTGATAAGAGAATCTAAAGGACGCATCCTTATCTGGCTGTCTCCGGTAAAAACAGTATATCCATCATTCAAAGCAGCAGTTGAAAGCCCGATACGGAGTGTGGTTCCTGAATTTCCAACATCAATAACATTATCCGGTGTTTTTGGTACTCCCCCAAATCCAGATATGATAATTTTATCCTTTACAACTTTAATATCAGCACCAAAAGCCCTGCAAACATTAACAGCGGACATAGTATCATCTGATAACAAAGGAGCATTAATAACAGATTTGCCTTCTGCTAAACCTGCAATATAAACAGCCCTGATAGTATGTGATTTGGACCCGGGTATTTTTATATTACCTTTTGTATTGGATTGTGTGACTTTAATTTTCATTTTTTTACTGGTTAATTAATTTGAAATTTATAATAATAAATAATATTTAATAATCAACTCATTTTATTAAATAAAAATAATAATTGATATTTGATTTTTGTCTATTATCTTAATTTTAATTGGTTATCTATTCATGGTAATAACTACATTATATGAAATATCCAAAAATCTCTTATAATAAAAGGAGACAAAATTGAAATCTTTAACAATTGTGCAAATTTCTGATATACATTGCGGCTCATCCCATTTTGATGAAAATTTAATGATGAACACAATTATTCAGGTAAATGAGATAAAACCTGATGTTTTAATTGTTACAGGTGATCTGACCATGGATGGTTATTATGATGAATATAAAAAAGCTGTAAATTATATAAAGCAATTTAAAGTTAAAAAAAAATTAATTGTCCCGGGCAATCATGATTCAAGGAATGTAGGATATAAACTATTTGAAAAATTAATTGGTAATGCTTTTAAAGTCATTAAAATAAATAATGATATGATTATATGCGGAGCTGATTCAACAGAACCTGATTTAGATGATGGTCAGATTGGAAGATATCATACTTTGCAATTGAAAAAAATCTTTTTTGGAAATTATAAATTCAGAATATTAGCACTTCATCATCATGTTATATCAGTTCCTAACAGTGGAAGAGAAATGAATATATTAAGAGATGCGGGAGATGTTTTAAAAATGGCAGTAAAATCTAAAGTTAATCTGATTTTATCAGGTCATAAACATATACCCCATATATGGAATTTTGAAGGAATTAAAATCCTGACCTGTTCCACTACAACTTCAAGGCGTATTCGTGGAATGAATAATCCATCATATAATATTATTCACATTAGTAACAAATTAAAAATCACAAGAAAAGAAGTACTTGGCAATTCAACAACTGTGTATGAAGGGGATTATTAGAAGATATCAACTCAGTACTGTCAATATAATTAATAGGAAACCGCTTTTGGCTTCGGCTGATTGAATCAGCATTACACCCTTTGAAATCTTTCCTTTTTTCATCATGACTGTAGGGTACCTTTACCTTTATTATATTATGACATCATCAATATTTAAATCGGGAAAAACTTCTTTGATTTTTACAAGTGTTGATAAAGCTGGATTGGCTGTTTTAGAATATTCTAATCTTTGATAGTTATAGATGTTCTTTACACCAATCTTTTTTGCAACCTCTTTTTGAGTCATTTTATGTAACAACCGTTCTCTTCTTAATAAAAATGAAAATGCAATTCTGGTATTTACAGGGACTTTCATAATATTATATGCTTTTAATCTTTTTTTAGGTAAAGGGAATAATACATTTGATTCCGCTGGTTCATCTAAAAATAAATTAAGAGCTTCTTTCATGTTTTCATATAATTCCTTTTTAGTATCAGCTTGAGTATTACATCCCTGTAATTCAATACATTCAGCCCAATATCCATTTTTATCTTTGTGAATTTTAAAATGATAATACATTAATCATCACCTCTTTTTAAAATTTTATATAGTTTCATTTCCAATCCTTTTCTCAATTCTTTATGCATTGGAATTGTTTCTCTATATTTATTTTTTCTAACTACAACATGGCTCCCTTTTTGTCTTAAAATACTCCAGCCATATTTTTGGAAATGTTTCAGCATGCCTTTTCCACTAATTGGCATATCAAATATCCTTATATACCAATTATAATTAGTATAAACAAAAAGTCAAATGATTTATGGTTTATCGATTGATTATTATCAAACTACAGACCTAAAATGTAAGAAATGAAAAAGTGCAGATGCATAACATAACGCTTAATAAAATACCATTTCAATGTTATGTTATACCTCAGCACTTTTTCATTTTCATTATTTATTAAATCAGAAATATGGATAGATTGGAGGAAACGTATTTATTTTTCTTCTTCCTTATGATGTTTGATGACCTGACCTTCTACAATAAAAATTGTATCTTCACAAATATTAGTAGATAAATCAGCAATACGTTCAAGGTTCTGAGAAATTTTAATTAAATGAAGTGATCTCTCAATAACAGATGTATCTTTTGACATAAAAGTAATCAGTTCCCTGATTATCTGATCCCGCAATCCATCTATTAAGTCATCTCTCATTACAACATCTCTTGCTGATTTTGAATCTTCATTAATAAAAGAACTGATACTATCGTGAAGCATACCAATTGTTTCTTTTGCCATTCTTGGTATATCAATTAATTTTTTTACCTGTGGCCGCTCTATTAAAAATAACGAACTCTGGGCAATATTAACAGCCAGATCACCCATCCTTTCCAGATCGTTATTCATTTTTAAAATCATTAATATTATTCTTAAATCTTTTGCCTCAGGCTGGTAAAGGGCAATACAATTAATACATAATTCATCTATCTCTATTTCCCATTCATTAACCTTTGCCTCACTTTGTTCAATAACTGAAACAAGAATGTCTTTCTCTTTATCAACCAATCCCCTGATGCTTTTTTCAATCATATTTTCAACCAAAGAAGCATCCTCTATTATTTGTTTTTTTAATTCTGCAATTTTTTCTTTAAGCATTTCTCCTGCCTCCTATCCAAATTTACCTGTTAAATAAGCTTCTGTTCGCATGTCCTGTGGAACTGTAAATAGCTTTTCTGTATGTCCAAATTCAACTACCTCTCCCAAATAAAGAAAAGCAGTATAATCAGAAACCCTGCCTGCCTGTGACATATTATGTGTAACAATAACAATTGTAACTGAATTTTTCAACTCAACAAGCAGTTCCTCTATTTTACTTGTGGCTTGAGGGTCCAAAGCAGAAGTCGGTTCATCCAGAAGTAAAATTTCCGGCTCTGTAGCTAATGCCCTTGCAATACACAGCCTTTGCTGCTGCCCTCCTGATAAGGAATATGCTGAAGCATTTAACCTGTCTTTAACCTCATTCCATAACCATGCATCTTTTAAACTTTTTTCTACTTTTTCCATAATTAACTTCTTATTTCTTATTCCTTTTATATGCAGTCCAAAAGCAACATTTTCATATATTGATTTTGGAAAAGGATTGGGCTTTTGAAAAACCATACCTACTTTCATGCGTAAATCACATATATCAATTTTCCTGCTGTATATATCATATCCATTTAATTTTATATTTCCTTTTATCTTTGTATTTTCTATTAAATCATTCATTCTGTTAAAACATCGCAGTAATGTTGATTTTCCACAGCCTGATGGGCCGATAAAAGCTGTTACTTTCCTGTAATGTATTGGTAAAGAAACGCTTTTTAAGACATGATTATCTCCATACCACAGGTTAACATCTTTAATAGATATTTCTTCTTTTAAATTTTGTTCTACCATTTTTTCTCCTTTCGTATTTTATATCTTATAATTATGGCTATAAGATTTATACTTAAAACTAACAATAAAAGAACAACCGCAGTACCATAAGCAATAGGCTCATGATGTTCAGGAGAAGTCCCTTCTGTCATTAAAGCATAAATATGATAAGGCAAAGCCATGACTTCATCAAATACAGATTTTGGAAATTTGCGTATATAGAAAGTAGCAGCAGTGAAAAGTATTGGAGCAGTCTCTCCTGCTGCTCGTCCTACACTGATAATGCCGCCGGTTAATATGTTTGGTAAAGCAGTAGGTAAGACTACTTTTAAGATAGCCTGCCTTCTGGTTGCTCCAAGTGAGTATGCTGCTTCGCGAAAATCTGCCGGTACATTTTTTAAAGCTTGTTCACTGGAATTAATAATAACCGGTAATATAAGCATTCCAAGGCAGAGCCCTCCGGATAAAATTGATACCCCAAAATTAAACATATTAACAAAAACAGCCATACCAAATAAACCAAAAACAATACTTGGAACACCTGCTAAAGTATTAATAGCAGTTCGCACAATCGTAACCAGCCAGGCTGGTTTAGCATATTCAACCATGAATATAGCAGTTAACAAACCAAATGGCACGGCAAAAGCTATAGATAATAATGTTAAGTAAAGTGTACCAATTATAGCCGGGGCAATACCACCTTGTGTCATACCCATTCTGGGGCTTTCAAATAAAAAAGATAAAGAAAGTACCTTGCTTCCTTTAGCAAATATTAAAGCTAAAAAAACAAATAAAAATAAAAGTGTTATTAATATACATAACCTGAGAAGGAATATGCCTGATATTTTTTTTATTTCTCTTACTTTCATTTTTTAATTCTTCCTCTAACACATTCTGTTATAATATTGGAAATAAAAGTAATAATAAAAAGTACAACAGCAATGCCAAACAAAGCCTGAAAATGCACACTACCCATAACAGTTTCACCCATCTCAGCAGCAATAGTTGATGTCATGGGTCGTACAGGCTGTAAAATTGATCTGGGAATAATTGCAGAATTACCTGCAACCATTAAAACTACCATGGTTTCACCAACAGCCCTGCCAAATCCTAATATAATGCTTGTAAAAATGCCTGATTTAGCAGAAGGAAGCACAACTCTTATAATGGTTTCCCATTTATTAGCACCTAAAGCCAGACTGGCTTCTCTAAAACTTTTTGGTACAGAATTTATTGCATCTTCGGATAAGCTTGATATAATTGGTATAATCATTATCCCAAGTATAATTGAAGCTGTTAAAGCAGTAAGCCCTGTTGGAATATTAAATAATTTTCTTATAAATGGTGAAAGAAAAGCCATACCGAATAATCCATAAATAACAGAAGGAATTCCTGCTAAAAGCTCTATGAATGGTTTTAAAATTTCTTTTTCCTTCAGCCCGGCTATTTCTGATATGTAAACAGCAGCCCCAACTCCAAGCGGTACAGCTATAAGTAATGATAAGAATGTTACAAGAATTGAACCTGAAATTAAAGGAAATATCCCGAATTCTGCAGGTTCACTTGCCGGATACCAGCTTGTCCCAAAAAGAAAATCAAACAATCCAATATGTTGAAAAACACCAAGACCTTCTTTAAAAATACTATATATAATACCAAATAAAAATATAATGGAACATAAAGCTGCAAAAACTGTTATTATTTGAAATCCAGCTTCTGAAATTTTCTTTTTTATGTTTAACTTTTCCATATTTCTTCCTTAACAATTCATATAGTAGCCGAGTCTTAAGGCTCGGCTACTATATTGTGCTTTTTATCGTAATCGGTCGTCACTTACGGGGAAAATTGTCATTGCGAGGAGCGTAAGCGACGAAGCAATCTCATCTCGGGATTGCTTCGCAAACCTATCTGTTTGCTCGCAATGACATCCCCCGCATCAGTGACCCATTACCTTTTATCTTAAAGGAACATAACCGAGTTCTTCAGCTATATTCTGACCTTCAGATGATTGGATAAATTTAATAAAGCTTTTAACTTCACCTTTAGGTTTACCATCAGTGTACATGAATAATGGCCGGGCTATTTTATAGCGACCGTTATTTACTGTTTTAACACTTGGCATAACACCTTCAATTTTTAAAGCTTTAATTTTACCGGTTAAATAACCAAGGCCAACATAACCTATGCCGCCAGGAGTCTGTGCTACAGTAGCAGCAACAGCTTTATTGCTGGCAAGCATTAAAGCACTACTTTTAACCTTGGCGCCTTTTAAAACTTTCTTTTTAAATACTTCAAATGTCCCTGAACTAACATCCCTGGAAATAACCACAATAACCATGTTAGGACCACCCAGCTCTTTCCAATTAGCAATTTTCCCGGAATAAACGTCTTTCATCTGGGAAATAGTTAATCCTGAAACAGAATTATCAGGATGAACAACTGCTGCAATACCATCTTTAGCAATAATATTGCCAACTGGATTAATTCCTTTTTCACGGGCTGTTTTCAGTTCTTTTGATTTAATAGGTCTGGAAGCATTAGCAATGTCAACTTTTCCAGCAACAATAGAAGCAATACCTACTCCACTACCGCCGCCACGCACAGAAATATTTACATTGTCATACTTATCCATATAAACTTCAGCACATCTCTGGGCTATTGGAAAAACTGTTGTAGAACCTGCAATGGTAATTTTTTTTCCTCTTGCATAAACAAATCCAGTAAGAGTTGTTAATACAATAGTTAATGCCATTAATTTTCTTAACATAATTTTACCTCCTTTTAATTTTTTTTATATCTTTGTTCCAAATTTCCAGCGTAGTTGAGCCATTATCTCATGTGTCTGCTTTTCTTCATTCTTTTTAGAATTAATATACTGTTTTGTTTCATAATTTAACTGTAACCATAAAGCAGGATTATCTTTAGCATCTTTTAAGATATGGATATTCAACCCGCCAATAAAAAGCTGATAATCATCTGAAGTTGTATCAATGTCAGAATCAACATAATCATATCGAGTAACAATATCCAAAACACCTAATCTGATAACAGGCATTATCATTATAACCTGACTTCTTTCAGATTTTTCAGTTTTTAACTGGTTTAAATATTCAACCCATGTATCTAATGGGCCGAATACTAATCGGCTTACTGCGGCAGTTTTAGTTAGTTCTTTTCCATCACGATTTTCATAAGAACCTGAACCGCCAATAGTAACTCCTGGTATAACAATAAATCTTAAGTTTAAACAAATAGCAGGATTTTCATCAATATCTCCACCTACTTTTTTATAACCCTCACCATTATAAACTGTTAAACCATATTCGCCATATCCTGCTGGAAGATAACCTGTAAAGCTAATTCCATAATCAGCAGAACTTGCAATTTTGTACTTATCTGCCGGTGCTTTTTCAATAGTAGTATAATCCCAGTCATAAATCACACCAAAATAATTTTTCTGCAGACCAAAAGTAAATGTACTGTCAGGTAGAGGCAGAAGTTCTGAAAAAGAAACATAAGCATACTTAAGCTTTAAACCAGCTCCATCTTCTGCATCATCATCAGAGAACATATCAAAGTTAAACCTGCCTTTGATTTTGTCAGTAAATTTAGGCTCTACTCTGAAGTAGCCTCTTTTTAAAGCAAATTCGCTTTTTTCAATCTTTTCCATTCCACCAGCTTCAAATTTAGCTGTGTACCTATTCCATAACTCCATTTTAATTTTTGTTTCTTCCACAGCTTGAGTTAACTTTGGAATAAAAAGATAAAGCAAGCACATAATACAAGCAAAAAAAGAAAAAGTTGTTTTGTACATAATTGTACCTCCTCATAAATTTTTATTGTAGATGTTTATTTCCTTTAATAACATCCACGAATAACTTAAAACCCAATTGTTAATTTCATATAAAAGAATTGTTAATTTTTGGTTAATTTTTTTTATGAGGCAAGAGGTAATAATTAGTAATTAAGGTAAGGTCTTTACATTTAAATTATATTTTTAATATTCAAATATCAAGACCTGACCCCAGTTTTGCAGTTTTACTTATTAACTACTTTTTAAAGTTTTTATAATTTGTGGTATATATTTTTGTTCTATTAATTGTTTAGTAACATATTTGTGAAGAACACTTGAAATTAATGTTTGATATGGTAACCCTTCTTGAACTGCCATTTTTCTAAGTTCAGAAAGTACCGATGCATAACATAACACTTAATAAAACACTATTTCAATGTTATGTTATACACGGGCACTTTTTACTTTTTATAAAAAGTTTATGTCATAACCCATCATAAACATCTTTTCTATGACTAATTCTTAAAATCAATACAGTAATTTTTTCTTTAAATATTTTATATACAATTCTATAATTGGAAAATCGATAACTATAAAGTCCTTTATATTTAGCCTTTAGTTGTTTCCCAATGAAAGGGTTTTTAGCAATATTAGATTCAATTATATTAAATGCCTTTTTTACAATAAGTTTATCTATCTTCTTTAATTCTCTTAAACATCTTTTCTCGATTTCAATTTTATACATTAAATTAAATACCTAACTGTTTTTTTGCTTCCTTCAATGTTACTGATTGTCCACCTTTTCGGGATAGTGCAATGTCATAATCTTTAATTTCTTCAAAATATTCTTTTAAAGCTTGATTCACATAATAACTCTTTTTTCTATGTGTTTCTTTTGCTAATGTATTAAGTTTATCAATTATTTCTTCATCCACAGTTGTACTTAATATTTTAGTTGCCATAACCACTCTCCAAATTATATTTATAATATAAATATAACTAATATTATTTATGATGTCAATAAAATATTTTGAGAACATTGGGATTAGACCTGAACTTTATTATCTAAGAACAAAAACCGGGAAAGAAATAGATTTACTTATTAGAACAGTAAAAGGATTACTGCCTGTGGAAATCAAATTATCAAAATCGCCAACTAAATCCATGACTGAATCATTAGAATATTTTTATACACAAGTAAAAAAATTAAATTTAGAAAAAGGAATTATTGTTTCTTTAATAAATGATGAATTACCTCTTTCAAAAAATGTTACTGCATATAGTTTTAATAAATATTTTAAATATCTTAATAAAAGGATATTATAAGAAGACAGGTCATCAGACATTGAAACGTAAATTTGTTTAATTACTTGCATATACGAACAGTTTGGATATATCACATTATATAACAATTAAATAAGCCATGCAGGGATAAAATATACTTTAATTCCATTTATTTTTTTTAATTCAAAATTTCCAGCAATAGCAATAAATGCTTTATTACAGTTATAATCTTCTGAAAAATATTTTATTCCTGATGTAATTTTAAATCTTATATTAATGTTATATTTTACTTCAATAGGATAAAAGTTGTCTTTCTTTAAAATAAAATCCACTTCATTTTTTGATTGTGTTCTCCAAAAATATAATTCATCAAGTATCCCAATGTTTTTAATAAGTTCAGAAAATATACTGTTTTCAAACAAGCTTCCTGCATCAGTTCTATCATTTAAAGCATTAAAATTTTTTAAAAGAATGTTTCTTAATCCCATATCATAAAATGAGTTATTAATTTCATTTAAATCAGAAATTTAATATGATTATCATAAAATTCTTAAGTAGATTTAATACATTTATATAAAAAAGTTAATAAAAAAATGATTCAGTGTAAAAAAAAATAATAAAGAAGAATGGGGCAGAGGTAACAGGGAATACTTATGATTTGGATTTCTTTTCTATCTTTTCTAAATAAATATTACTTGTTGCCTCTATCCCCAAATCAAACACAAAAATAAAAAAGTGCTTGACAAATAGTATAACTATAGTTATACTATAACTATGAAAACAGCAATATCAATCCCAAACAATTTATTTAAAAATGCAGAAAAAACTGCTAAAAAAATGGGTATAACCAGAAGTAGTTTATTTTCACATGCTATTGAAAAATATTTGGAAGATCATAGTCAAACTCATATAACCAAAAAGCTGAATTCTATTTATTCCCAAGAAGACAGTAAATTAGATAGTAATATTATTAAAATGCAGGTTAAAACAATTCAAAAGGAAAATTGGTAATGTTTCGTAGAGAGATATGGTGGGCTGATTTACCTAATCCATCAGGTTCAGAACCAGGATATAGAAGACCAGTATTAATTATTCAATCAGATGCCTTTAATAAAAGTAAAATAAATACTGTGATTTGTGTTGTAATTACTTCAAATATTAAATTAATAAATGCACCTGGAAATGTCTTACTTAAAAAAAGTGATTCTAATTTATCAAAAGAATCTATTATAAATGTATCGCAAATAATAACAATAGATAAATCATTTCTAACCAAATGTCATGGCACAATAAGTAAAAGATTATTTAATAAAGTTGAAAATGGTATAAAATTAGTTTTAGATCTATAATATTAAACTTTCCATCATCTCTTTACTTTCTTTAATATATTCAAAATACCGGGGTCGCAGTTCAATCACAAATGAACAATCTTTTGGATTTATAAATCCAGCCTTATTCACATTATTCAGAACATTTTTTAAAGATTTCAAACTTCCATTAATAAGTTTTACATTGATTCCTATTCCAATCTTATTATTTTCCATAAATTCATTTAATTCCTGCTCGCTCCAGCCTCTTACTTTTACATAATAATTTTTAAATGCCTGTATATCTTTAAACTGAGCCTGCCCTGGAAGATGATACTGAAAAGAAATTAAATCCACATTTTTATTATTTATCAAATGAAGGAGTTCCTCTTTTGCCTCACAATTAGCAATATCAAACCGGATAAATATTTTATGATTTATGACTCGAGATTTTTTTCTATAATCCAAAATTTTCCGGATCATCTCTTTAGCTATTTTAAGACTTCTGTGTTCCTCAAGCACATCTCCCCAGTAAATACCATGAAATTGAGTAGTTATTCCACATGATAAAAGTTCTTTTTCATAATAAGACAAAGCCATAGATGTTTGAATATTTACATTAGGCCTTGGAGAAAATTTAAATTCAAGGGCATCAGAATGAATATCAATTAACCCAGGAATAATATATGCTCCATCAGTATCAACATCCTGAAACTTCCCCTGCGGCATTTTATCCAAAGAACAAATATCCCAAATTTTTGTATCTTTTATTAAAATAACTTTTTTATCTTCTATTCCATCAGGTGCAATTATTTTTCCATTAAATATTCTTATCATTCTTTTATTTAGCCTCCTGCAATTCCCCATTTTCCATAATTAAAATTTTATCAGCAAACCTTTTTAATTCTTTTTCATTATGAAAAATACTAATAACTGATACTCCCTTATCTTTTAATTCTTCAATCATTTTTAATACTATTTCTCTGCATCCTTTATCCAGGCTTGCTGTTGGTTCGTCAATAAGAAGCAAATCTGTGTGTTTAATAAGAGCATGTGCTATATTCACCCGCTGTTTTTCACCACCACTAAAAGTAGAAGGAAAAGCATCTAATAATTTTTCCGGAATTAAAAGACGCGAAAGTATATTCTTTGCTTTTATTTCTGCCTTATTCTTATATCCTTGTTGGATAAGTGACTGGGCAACTATTTCTAAACAATTAACCCTGGGAATAACCTGTAGAAATTGACTCACATACCCTATTTTTTTATATCTTAAATCAATAACTTCCTGGTCAGAACAGCAAGCTAAATCAACTGGATTTTTTCCTTTAGGATAAAAAATAATACTTCCGGAACTTGATAAATAAGTACGATAAATACATTTTAAAAGCGTAGACTTTCCTGCTCCGCTTTTACCTGCAATCCCTAAAAATTCTCCTCTTTTAAGGGAAAAGGAAATATTTTCAAAAGCAGTTATTTCCTTTCCATTTGACAATGTTTTCATAAAAAAAAACCCAAATTTTTGCATAATCCATTTCAGCATGCATCCTTCTTGTCTCTTTTTCTGTTGGCTCAATTAATCGCAATGGGTCAGGATATGGTACCCCCCTGTGTCAGGTGGCAAAATAATAATTGGTATCAGTGATAAAGGACAGAAAATAGGTTTTAAAATTTCTAACAGAATCAAATCTGAAATTCAGGACATAGTAAGAAAATCAGACCCGTCTATCAAAATTAACATTGGAAATATTGATACAAATATTCTTATTATTAATGTGTTTGAAGGAAAAGAGAAGCCATATTCTTATGGTGGAAAGTTTTTTATAAGAGAAGGCGCTAACACACAACAACTTACAAGAGAAGAAATTAGAACATTTTTTCAAAAAGAAGGAAGAATTCTATTTGATGAGATGCCAAACAAAAATTTTAATATAAAAAAAGATTTTGATAATTCAAAGTACAATAAATTTTTAACAAAAGCAGGTATTTCCAAAGTTGGCAATAAAAAAATTGTATTAGAAAATTCAGAACTTCTTAAAGATGAATATATGAAAAATGCAGGGATATTGCTATTTGCAAAAAATATCACGAAATTTTTTATTAATGCTACAATAACCTGCTGCATATTTAAAGGCGAATCAAAAGTAGAAATTTTGGATAGAAAAGAATTTGATTCTGACATATACTCAAACTATGAAAGTGCAATTTTATATTTACAGAAAAATCTTAAAACAAGATATTTTATTAAAAATGCTGGACCAAGAAAAGAAGTTCTTGAAATTCCAGAAGAAGTTTTAAGAGAGGCAATCTTAAATGCAATACTCCATAGAGATTATTTTGAGAAAGGTGCATGTATAATGGTGGAAATTTATTCAGATAGAGTTGAAATTAGCAATCCTGGCGGATTGGTAGCTGGTCTAAAACCTGAGGATTTTGGTAAAAAAAGTTTATCAAGGAATCCATTGTTATTTGGATTAGTTCATCGGATGGGCTTAGTAGAAAAAGTTGGTTCAGGTATAGAAAGAATGCGATTAACAATGCGGAATGCTAGCCTTAAAGAACCAAATTTTGAATTCAGAACATTTTTTACAGTAATATTAAAAAGACCTGTATGGAAAGAAGATTTTATCCAGAAAACACCCAGAAAATAATAAATGCTATTTTAGAAAAACCTACAATAACAAGAAAAGAATTAGCAAAAAAATCAGGATTATCACAAGATAGTATAAAATATCACATATTAATTTTAAAAAGGAAAGGTATATTAAAAAGAATTGGTCCAGACAAAGGTGGATATTGGGAAATAATATAAAGGAATCGTTGTGTTTTTAAAAACAAACTGATTATTTTTTTATTTTATTAATTAGTGATGTATGTATATTAAAGTAAGTTATTAATGACGAAAACACAACACAAATATTCGCTACAATTACAGGTTTAGAATTTATAAGTACTCCATAAATTATCCATATTGCAGCAGCAAAAGCTTGTACAATTTTCAGTCTTCTTGAATCTATAAAATAAGATATTATAAAAAAGAACGTTGCTATCCATCCTATTAGTTCTGCTGTTTTCATATTAATTACTTCTCTCCTTAATTTAGCTCCTGAAATTACAAAGTCTATTGCTTTTTCAATATTTTCTGTTATTAGTTAAAAACAAAAAAGGGATATTGTTATCCTTTAAGTAATTAATAACGGTATATGTCAGGGTAGTTGTCGCCTCTTTTTTTAATTTTAAATTAAT